>NZ_BDGT01000023.1 GCF_001748285.1 Thermogemmatispora onikobensis
CGAGGACCGGTGGACCAGGCTCGTGGCGCTCCTCTGGCTTCCTCGGCTCCTTGCTTTGATCCATAGACGAAACCCTCCCCGGTTCGTCTCGCTGCCACGTTTCTTGCTCTCAGGCAATTGGATTGAGAATAGTATGCTTTTCTACTGCGAACTTTTCCTACGATGATGGCCCAGGGCTGACACTGCAGCGGGCTGCCCGAGTCGCCTGGGCCGATTCGATTAGCCTTTGCCAGAGGTTGGGGTGTTGCCGGGACTGGGCGCGGTCGGTGCCGCTGTGGGCGAACTGGTCGGCCCCGGCCCGATGCTGGCGCTGGGGGCCGGTGTCAGCCCGCTCACGCTGTTGATGCTGATGCTGATCTGGCTGGCATCGCTGGGCAGGCGATCGCTGCCGTGGGCGATGGCAATGTCGGCCTCTTTGATGCCGCTCTGCCGCTGGAGGAGCTGCAGGGCTTCACTCCTGGTCTTGCCGGCGATGAGGTGCGCCAGGCTCTCTTTGCGGGCGGCGTCGAACTGGTAGGCCCAGCGCCCTTCGGCGGTGACGGTGATGGAGATGCTGCCTTTGCCGGGTCCGCTGCTGATGGGTGTGGCGCCGCTGATGTTCGTCATGATCTGGCCGACGGGGGCGTAGCCGGCTCCCAGGCTCTTGCTGGCTTCCTGGCTGAGCAGGTTAGCGCCCAGGCGTAAGGCCGCTTGTTTGTCGAAGGCTTCGCCGCTGCAACTGGCCGAGACGGTGACGGTGGCGCTATTGGCGCGGTCGCCGGCCCGGTGATCGCTTTTGACGCTCGTGCTGCAGGTGGGCTGGCTGATGAGCTGCTCGCCCGCGCGAAGCTGGCGCTGAAATTGCTGCTGGGCCTGCTGGGCCAGGCTGGCTTTGAGCGGGTTGGCAACGCTGTCAATGTCGCTCTGCTGGACAAAGGTGTAGCTCTGTGGGTCCTGCCCGCCGGTGAAGGCGCTGCTGGTGGCATAGATGTCGGTAGCGCCGCAGCACGGTTGATTACTGATCACCCCAGCAGGCAGGTTGCCGACGCTTCCGGCTTGGACGATATGGGCCGGTACGGATTTGGAGACAGGCTGGGATGGACTGGGTTGAGGAGGAAGATCAGCGCGGGCGTCGGTGACGATTTTGAGCCCGTTCTGCAATGTAAATGTCGTCCCGCTGACGACGGTCTCCCAGGTACTGCCTGTATGGATGAATGTAATCGTTCCCCTGGCCTGCACGCCGGGCGTTTGACCGTGCCCCGTCGCTGGCACCGTCTTCGTCTGCGCCGCCGGGGCCGCCGTCAGGACGCGCGCCTGAATCTGGCGCTGGGCCGGGTCGGGTGTTCCCGTTACCCCGGTGATCAGGTACTGGTTCTTCAGGTCGACGCTGGCCGGTGTGATCGTCACCGTTGCCCCTGGCGTCCCAAAGGGCATCATGGCCGCCACCGGCCCCAGCAGCTTCGGATTCACCGCTGCCAGCGCTCCACAACCGATCAGTAGCAGTACTAACAGAATCGCCACCAGTGCCAGCCAGAGCACTCCCCGTCGCCGCTGCCTCCTCCGCTGTTGACGTGGCGGTGTCCACGGCGGTGGTACGGTCGACACTCCGCTGGCCGACATCGCTGCTGCTCCTCCGGCGGTGCCGCTGGCGGTTCCTCCTCCTCCTCCTCCTGCTCCGCTGCTGCTCCCTGCCAGGGCCATACCAGCGGCGGCCCCGGCCAGGGCCCCGGCGCCTGCTGCGGCGGCGGCTCCTCGCCCGGACTGCGGCGAGCTACCGCGCCGCGCCGCTTCTGCATCGGGTACATAGGCGTTGCTGGCTGTGGGCAGCTTGGCCGTAATGCGGCGCGAGTGGGGGAATTGGATAATGCCCGGTCCCGCGTTGGCGGCTGGAGTGCGTGGTGGTGCGGCGCTGGCCCTGGCCTCGTCTGGCCCCTGCTTCTGGCGGCCTTCTTCAGCAGCCACTGCCGCCGCTCCCGCGGCCAGACCCGCTGCTCCTGCCGCCGCCGGTGAGATCGGTGAGGAACTCTCTTCCTCAGACGGTGTCGCAGGCGCTGGCTCCTGTCTCGCTCCCGTGTCCGTCCCTGCAGGGGTAGCCGCTGCCGGTGCCGGCGAGAAGCGCGCTCTCTCAACCGGCGGCAGCTCTTCGTCTTCTTCCTCTTCCTGGAAGGGTCCTGCTCCTGCTCCCACTCTGTCAGGACCCTGCTCCTCCGCAGGTTCTTCCGTGGGTTCTGCCATTCCGCCTGCGGTTCCGGCCTTCCGCTCCTGCTCGCGCTGCAGGGCGCTCCAGCTCAGGCCCGCAGCGGCTCCGGCAGCTCCTGCCGCTGCCGCGCCACCCAGTGAGGTCCCACGAAAGGCCGGTCGTGACGGTTCAGGACGAACATCGCTCGCTTGCTGCTCGGCCCCCGTGGCTGCTCGCTCTCCCTCTCCCTCTCCCCCTCCCCCCCCTGCGCTCTCGCGCTCGCGGAGCCGCAGGAGGCGGCGCAGCCGCTGTGACCAGGCAGGCCCCTGACCTTCTTCCGCCTTGCCCTCTTCCCACATGTCTTGCAGTGAGCGCACGTAGTTGTCGAGAGATGAGTAGACCGGAAAGCGCCGCTGGCGCGCGTACTCCGCTGGCTCCGAACGCGGTGGGGCGATGAAGATGAGGCGCGCTTGCGGGTTGCGCCGCATCTTGAGTACCTCGAAATCAACGCGGCGCTGGAAGGCGCGATTCTGCTCCGGCAGGACAATGGCAATCTGCTTGCGTCCAAGCTTCTCCTGGGTCAGAATCGCTGTCAGTACATCTTTTCGCTCGTCCGTAGGCGCAACGTAGATAACGCCGATCTCTTCTGCACGCGGGTCGCCTGCACCGAGCAGCTCTGAGCCATCTGCCTGTCTCATCAGCCTTACCCTCGCATGTCCCAAGAAATGGCCTTTTCGCCTGAACCTGATACATTGTACACTACCTTCGCGGTGCGCGCAATCGCCGACGCCCCCATTTTGGGAAACAGACGTCCGCTTTCCGGTTTCCGGCGGTACGGGCCGGGACGGCACGCTCTGCTCCAGGTTCGCTTGTCTCTCTGTCAGGAGGAAGGAAAGGAGGGAGGGAGCTGGCTCTGCCTGTCTCCCTCTGTCTGTTGCCTGCCGCCTGCCCGTTCTACCCGCCCGCTCGTCTCTCTGTCCCCTGGCCTGGCCAGGTCCCCGGGTGGTCGAGGAGAGCCAGCAGCTCGCTGCGCCATAGCTCCCATTCTAAGAATCCCCCCGCGGCTAGCTCGCCTCCTCGCCCTTTGAGATCATCCTCCGTCGCTTTGCGGTTGAGGACCGCTCTGCCAATGGCGGTCTCGATCAGAATGTAGCGGTGCCTCTCCCATTCCCAGTCAGGGTCAATGATGCGCCCGGCCACGGGATGATGCTGCAGGATGATACGCTCACCCGAGACTCCCCGGGCGTCGCGCGCAATTTGCCGCAGGGCCAGGGCCGCCAGACCCGGCTTGCTCGCTCCCGCTCCTGCGCTCTCCTCCGGGCGGCGATACTTGAGCTGCCGCGGTCGGATGAGGAGGAGCAGGTGGTAGTTCCTCCCTACCTGGAGCTGCACCCCCGGCTTCCCTTGTGATCCGCCCATTCGGGAGGCGCTGCTGAAGACCGGCAGCAGGATGCTGTTGCGCAATAGAAAGGTGAGGTGATAGAAGGAGTCGTAGTCGCATTGCTTCTCGATGAGGAGTCCCTGGACAAAGGTGCCTGCCTGTCGCTCTCGTTCGCTCACTGTCGCTCTCTCCTGTCGTCTCGTCTGTTGGACAACACTCGACTCGCTCGTTGGCTGCTTTGTTTGGGTGGGTAATCTGGTCCCTGCTCTTCCAGGCTGGCTTCGGCGACGACAATTCGGCGACGGCGGCGGCACCAAGACAAGGGTCGTGCGCTTGCTCGGGGAACGTCCCCCTCCCCGCTTCTCACTCAGGTGCTGCGCTCGGGGTGAGAATGCTCCTGGCACGATGCTCGTTTAGAGGTATATATACCCCATCCGGGGCGCCTACGGCAATGGCTGGGTTCGGGATCTGGCAGGAGAGGTAGAAAATGAACTGGCGGACAGCAGCCGAGGAGCTGGTCCAGGTCAGCCCAGGCCACAGGAAGCAATCAAACAAGCAGGCAGCTCTCAGATTTCCTGGTTTTTGATTGGTTGCCCGCTTTTTGCCGCCTGTCCTTACCGTAGATCCTATGGCTATAAGAAGGTCTGCCGGGGCACGCTGACGGACAGCGCTCTCCCCCGGCAGACCGGCGCTCGAAAGAGACAGACAAAGGCAAGCGGACCACTCGGTAGTTAGAAGAGAGAGGTATCTGGCGTTGGTTCAGTCCCCCTAACCCGAATGCGCTCACTCGCGGGCGATGGTCCGCATGGTGAGATAGTCGCCTTCGACGATGCTGCCGTCGGAACGCACGTGGATGCGGCCACGATAGCGCCCATAGGGCACGCCAAAACCGCTCGGCAGCTTGCGCAGCGAGAGGAGACGGCAGCGGCGCCCAGCCTGCTCCATCTTGAGGTCGGCGATGATTTTGGCCTCCTCGTCGCTGATGGCATAGAAGAGATAGAGCAGGTCGGCCTCTTCTTCGCCGTGACGATAGGCCAGCAGCCAGAGGATCTTTTCGATGGGGCGCTCAGGCTCTTCTTCGTCCTCGTCTTCCTCAGCCTGGGCCTCAGCTTTGCCCTCGCCCTGAGAGCGCCAGGCGGAGACCGGCAGCGCCCCTTTGCCATTGACGCCTCCTACCAGCGTCCCCGCCGCGGGCACCTCGACCTCGACCTCGGCCTCGACCTCCACCTCCACCCGCGCCTGCGCCTCCCCACCCTCTTCACCCCCTACGCCAGGAACGACTGGCCGCGTCGCTCGTTCCTGGTCACGGACCTCGTCGATGACTTCGCAGACGATGGCCGCCGCTCGCTCCTGCCCAACCAGCCGGGCCAGCTTGCTCTGGTATTCTTCCATGTTGCGCAGGCGACGCTGAATATACTCGTGCTTGGCCCAGCCACACGCCAGACCGTATAAGGCCCAGCGCCCGGCCAGATATTCGGCCTCTAGCTGACGGCGCAGGCGCGCAATCTCACTTCCACTCATGCAAGTCTCCTCTCTCCTGTGTTTGTTTACCACCTCTAGAATGGTGGTGTATTAGAATCTACCATTACGGTCGCAGTTCTGTCAACCCTGGTACTCTGATACAATCGCCTTACCTACTACGGATCTGGTAAGGCAGGTCAAGCATATGATTCGTCTGCGCGTTAAGGAGGTCGCTCAGGCTAAGGGCGTAAGCATGTCGCGACTCTCCCGCATCTCAGACGTGAACTACAAGACGATCCAGCAGATCTGGCGCGATCCCTTCCGCGAGGTCTCGATCAAGACGATCGAGAAGCTGGCGAAGGCTCTCGAGGTCCCTTCCCATGAGCTGATCGAAGATGTACCCGATGAGGATCAGCCGCCGGCGCCGCCCCAGACGTAGCGCAAGGCTCCTTTGAAGGATAAGAAGCCAGTTGAATGGGTTGTTTATGTGGCCATTGGTGCGGCTCAAAGTGAAAGAGGTTGCCGAAGCCCGCAGCCTTAATATGTCTTCGCTGTCCCGGGCAGCCAATGTCAACTTTCGCACGATTAAAGGCATCTTTCGTAATCCTTACAAAGATGTGAATATCTCTACGCTCGCCAAAATCGCGCGGGCGCTGGGCGTTCCCACCCCCGAGCTGATCGAAGACGTGCCTGACGAGGCGGACCTCCCCAAGTCTTAGCCGGCCAGGTCAAAAGTCTGGGAAAATCACCCAGTCCGTGCTTCAATTTTCTCTTGTATCATCGTCTTTAAAGATAGGAGAGTTGGCTCTCCCAGAATGCGCCAGAGCCGTACAAGCATGCCCTCTGCGTTTGAGACCGGGAGGCCCGACGCAGGGCGCTGGCGCTCTGAGCGCCTCTTGCCGCTGTCAGCGCTGCCTTACACCGTTGACGGCAGTCTGGTTTGAGTGTTGTCCTTTGAAAGGAGCCAGTCGAGGTGCGCGGATGATCGAAGGGAGAAAGGTCCGCTTTTTGATTCTGAAAATCCTCTTTAAGCCTGCCGACGATATTCTTAAAATGGCACAGCTCGACGTGTCGATGGTACGCCCGAGCAAAAGGTGCATCCACGTTGGTCGCCCGCGTACGTGTCCTTATCGGCGCCATCCCGAAGCCAAGGCTCGCCCGCGTTGATCAGGAAGGAGCTGATCGTGTTCAGGCTGCGCATCAAGGAAATTGCCGAGGCGAAGGGCTTTACTCCTTCCGCCCTCTGCAAGGCCGCCAACCTCAACGATCGCACCGTGCGCCGGATCTTCCGCGATCCGTATGCACAGGTGAATTTGCGTACGCTCGTCAAGATCGCGATGGCACTGGGGGTGCAGGCCCATACCCTGATCGAGTTCCTGCCCGATGAGGAGACACCCCCCGGGACTCCTCCTAAGCGCGCCCGCCCCCCTCGCCGCTATCAGCCACGGAGCAGATTCTCTTTCCCATCGTCCTAACTGTTCCTCCCTTACTCCGGAGGGCCTGACCGCCTCTCACTCCCTCGTTTCCCTCCCCCGCGGAGGACGAGGCCGGCGGCAGGCCCTTTTTCTTCCTCCACTTGCCCCTCTTCGGCTCCCTACTGCGGCTTCTCCTCCTTTCCTTTGTACCTATATTTGCCGTTTCAAAGTCGCCATTTTGATGTCGCTTTCAGAATAGTACCATCCTAAGCACTCTACTGTCAAGTCCTCAAATAGGTTATTCTCATGCCATGAAAGTCCGGCTGCGGGTTAAAGAAGTAGCAAAAGCAAAGGGCTTCTCGATGACCAGGCTTCATATTAAGTCCGAGGTAGCCTACAACACCATCCGCCGTATATTTCACGATCCCTATGTCGAGGTTACGACCACTACACTGGCAAAGCTTGCTGAGGCGCTCAATGTTCGTGTCGAGGATTTGATAGAGACCGTAGACGAAGATGAATCAGCGCAACGGCAGGAAAGCAGGGCTTATGTGAAGCCACAGAGGAAAAGGCAGCAGGATCACCGATCATCACACTCAGTTACAAAACAGAGCGAGCAGACCGAAGGGGGATGCGCCGTACCCTAACGGACTTTTGGGTAGGGGCAGTAAAGGGGGTGCTGGTGGAGCGTGGTGAACAGTAGCCGGCGGTGAGGCCAGGTGGCGCGCCGTCCGGCTGGCTGGCTTTCTGATTCTGGTTCTGGCGATGGCGGATTGTCGATTGTGGATTGCAGATTGCAGTGTCAGAAAAAGGAGTGTGTGATTCGATGCGTGGAAGACGTTTCCCCCACACAGCGGCCCTGCTACTGATGGCTGGTGCTCTCTGCCTCTTCCTGCTGGTTGCCTGTGGTAGCAGCAAGCAAGTGGCGACCACGACAACGGCCTGCTCGCTGATTACGACAGACGAGGCGCGGCAGGTATTGGGGGCCGCGGTGCGTTCGCAGCCGCAGGAGGTGGTGAGCAAGCCCAAGAACGCCACGGTGAGCGAGTGCCTCTATACCTCGTCCTCGGACAGCCACGTGGCGCGGGCCTCGTTGGCCCTTTCGATTACCGCCGATGCGGCCAGCGCCCAGCAGCTCTACAATCAGGCCAAGAGCGCGGCCCTCGACCTGAGCCGGCAGACAGCGACGGTCAGCCTGGGCGACGCGGCTTTTCAGACGCAGCGCAGTTCGTCTTTCGGGCAGGAGACACTGCTGACGGTGCTCAAGGATAACACGGTGCTGGTGGTCGAGGCGCTCAGCCCGGGACATCGCCAGCTTGATCTTGAGCAGAGCCTGGCGCAGATCGCCTTGAACCGTCTCTAGAGGAGAGCGGTGCCGGGAGTGGGCCGGCGCTCGCGGAAGAGCATGCCTGAGAGCGGCGTCGGTATGCCTGCCATGAGGCAAGGCATGCCTGGCGCCGTTTGTCTGTTTGGTGGCACGGTGAGGCTGAGGCCGCCCAGGTTGAGCCGGGAGAGCGTACGGACAGACGAGGCGGCTGCTCAGGGGGTAGCTCTGATGGTGATGCGCGCGGGATCGCCGGGCAGGGTCTTCTGCCCGAGGGCCAGGCTGAGGGTGACGTCGGCGACGCCCGGCTGACGGCGCAGGAGGGCGCGAGCCTGCTCGGGATCATGACCGGCAATGAGCTGCTTGAAAGTGGCGAGCTGGGCGGCGCTGAACTGATAGCGCCAGGTGCCGCGCGCCTGGACGGTGAGGACGGCGCTCTGATCGCCGGAGCGGGCGGCGCTGATCTGTGTCTGGATGGGCTGCGTCGGATGGTAGCCGCTGCCGTAGCTGCGGGCGATGTCGGCGTTGAGCAGGGCGGTGACGAGGGTGATGACACTGTTGCGGTCGTAGACGAGGCCGCTGCAGGAGGCGGTGACGGTCACAGCGACGCTACTGGCACGCTCGCCGGCGCGGTGATCGCTATTGACCTGGCTGGTGCATTGGGGGTCACCGACGCTCTCCTCAGCGCTGCTCTTGAGGCTGGCGAAAGCGGTGCGGGCGCTGCCGACCAGGGCCGGCTTGAGGGCCGCCGCAGCGTTATCGATATCGCTCTGCTGGACAAAGGTGTAGCTCTGCGGATCTTGCCCCCCGGTGAAAGGCTGGAGATTCTTCACAGTGATAGTTTCATCAGAAGTGCAGCAGAACTGATTAATCGCAAGAGCCTTGATATTACCAGCAGAACCAGCATTGACTGCGTGTGCGCTAACACTTATCTGTCCGAAATTTGGAGGATTTCCAGCAGGTATCGAAATATCAGCATCGATAGAGACCTTTACTCCATTGGAAGCAGTAACAGTAGTACCCTTGGGGACGGACTGCGGAATAAATTTTCCATTATAGAACGTCAGCACACCCTGGGCGCGGGTACCGGGAGTTGAAGCCTGACCGGAGGCGGTCACCGTCCGCGACTGAGCCTGTGGGGGTGTTGAGAGCAGGCGGGCGGGGACGACCAGGCGGGCGGGATCGGCCTGGGCGCCGACGCGGGCGCTCAGCGTATAGGTGCGTTGCAGCGTATGGGTGGCCGGTACCAGCGTCACGGTGGCCGAGGGATGCAGCAGGCCCAGGCCGAGCGGCAGCAGCGTCAGCGACAGGACTGCCACCAGCAGCAGGGCCAGCGCTGTCAGGCCCAGGCGCGAGAAGGCCCGGGCCGCGAGCCACGGCAGCCAGGTAGCCGATCCCGCCGCAGCGCGAACGGGTGCGGAGGCTGCCGGCGCGGAGGCCGCCAGGGCCGCCGGAGCGCTCCCCGTGCCCGGTCCCGAGCGCGAGATCGAGGGACTGCGTGACGGACGGTTGCGCTGTGCAGGCGCAGCGGACGCCTGGCGCGCACGGCGCGGCAGGGCAATAATAGCGGGGCCGTCAGCCGGAGCGGACGCCGAGGCAAGCGCAGAACCGGTCTGCCGTTCAAATTGGTCGGGTCCTGGAGCCGGGGGAAGCAACATCGCCCCGTAGCCCGGGTCGGGAGGAGTCCAGCGCGGCTCGCCCTCCCACTCGTCCGAGCCGGGGCCAGTAGCAGCAGGGGCGGCCCAGGCCCAATCGGGAGTCAGTGAGCGCGTCGCCAGCTCTCCACTAGCAGCCGCCCACTGGTCTGAAGCAGGCTCGTCCTGCCTGGCAGCCGGCCACAGTGACGCCCGGCGAGTGCCCTCGCGCCAGACCGTCCCCGGCGCATCCTCAGCCGCATCCCACAGCGAGCCATTGCCGCCGGGATCATCCCCCAGGCCCGCGGCGGGATCATCCTCCTCCTCGCCGTCGGCGCCGGTCATCAGCGCGGTTGCTCCGAGATCGGGGCCAGGTCCGCCGAAGGGGCGGAAAGCATGCAAGGCCCGCACAAAGCTCAGCACATCGGGATAGCGCTCGGAGCGCTCCTTAGCCAGGCCGCGCAGAATCGCCGCCTCGATCGGAGCGGGCAGATGCGGATTATAGGCCCGCGGAGGGCGTGGCTCCTCCTGCGTATGGCGATACATCAGCACCAGAGCATCGTGATCCTCAAAGACGCGGTGGCCGGTCGTCAGCTCATAGGTCAGGCAGGCCAGGGCATACTGATCGCTCTGGCGGGAGACCTGGCCGCGGAACTGCTCGGGCGCCATATAGGCGGGGGTGCCGCTCACGCTGGCCTGTTCCAGGCTACGCGAGCCGAGCAAGAAAGCGATGCCGAAATCGGCCAGCAGGGCCTCGCCGTGATCCGTAAAGAGCACATTTTCCGGCTTCAGATCGCGATGGATCACGCCGCGCTCGTGGGCGTAGTGGAGGGCCGAGCCAACCTGAGCGACGATGGCCAGGGCCTCCTCCAGGGGCAGAGGGCGCCCGTTGGCGCGTTGCAAGCGAGCGCGCAGGGAGCCGCCGGCAGCGTAGAGCGTCACCAGATAGGGGAAGCCCTCGTCATCGATGCCGGCATCGATGAGCGGAAGAATATGGGGATGGCGCAGTTGCTCCAGCAAGCGGGCCTCATCGATAAAGAGGGAGCGCGCGCGTGGAGAATCGAGGGGTGTCAGCAAGCGCTTGAGGGCCACGGGGGGGCGCGACTGCAGAATCAGATGGCGAGCCAGATAGACGGTACTGAAGCCGCCGCGTCCGAGGCGGCGCAGCAAGCGATAATTGCCGATGCGGCTGCCTGTTCCCTCCTGTTGCCGCCCATCCTCGCCAGGCCCCTGATCGCGTGTCATAGACGAAAGCCCTCCCCGGCCTCGCATACGAGCACAGCCAGATAGATAGACAGAGATAGATAGAGAGGCAGCTGAGAGGCAGGCGGACAGAGGCGGCTGGCTGGCGCTGCCCGAGGCAGTTAGCCGGCGAACGAGAGGGGCAGAGCCTGGTTCACCATCGTCTCCTCTCCTGGTGGCTGCTGGCTGAGCTGCTCAGCTGTCGTTTCAGTTGCGCGAGCGTGTAGGATGGAGCAGCCTGGAGCCTGGGCTATTGGCCAGAGCAAGGCAGGGCAGCGTAGCGTCGTCTGGCCCAGTCCTGGTTATGGCCACGGGAGCGGCCAGGCGGTCAGGAGCGGACAACGATCCGCGTGTGTGCCAGTCAAATCAGTATTGCCTCTCACTTCTCACTATCTTGTAGTATACCACGTATCGCGTTTCAGTATCCTCCTTCGGATCGTCCCCCCTGCAACTTTAATGCCATCTGAGGAGCAGATTGCAATTTTGGACTTTCAGTATCCTCTCCCGGATCGTCCCCTCTGCAACCCGGAAGATCCGCCACGCCATGTGCGTGGGGTATTGGACCTTTCAGTATCCTCTCCCGGATCGTCCCCCCTGCAACCATACAGATAGTCTCTTCATACATGAAATAGATCAAGCTTTCAGTATCCTCTCCCGGATCGTCCCCTCTGCAACACGAAGATAATGAGTTTGTCGATTCGGAAGAAGAGTTAGCTTTCAGTATCCTCTCCCGGATCGTCCCCTCTGCAACCTACTTATTCTATTGAGGCATGGTACTACTCTAGCCTTTCAGTATCCTCTCCCGGATCGTCCCCTCTGCAACGACGACGGCTTTATTGTCTGGGAGAGAGGTCAGCTAGCTTTCAGTATCCTCTCCCGGATCGTCCCCTCTGCAACGCCGCGCTCACATACCAGTAATGCTCCATCCGTCCATAACTTTCAGTATCCTCTCCCGGATCGTCCCCTCTGCAACTGACCTGGCCCGGCGGGCTAGCCGTAGCCGTCCCAGCTTTCAGTATCCTCTCCCGGATCGTCCCCTCTGCAACGGATGAAGGCTTTGGTACAGGCAGCTTTGCTAGAACCTTTCAGTATCCTCTCCCGGATCGTCCCCTCTGCAACTTTGTGCATGGCATCCAGGAACTCCAGGAAGATGGGGGAAACTTTCAGTATCCTCTCCCGGATCGTCCCCTCTGCAACCCAAGAGAACAGAACCAAAACCAAAGCCAAAACCACAGGCTTTCAGTATCCTCTCCCGGATCGTCCCCTCTGCAACCGGGCGGCGGAAAGAGGTCAGGGATAGTGTTTCACCATCCACGAACGATTGAGGCCCCGTTTTTGGCGTCTGAGAGGCTCGTTTTTCTCTCCCTCCCCCTCTCAAAATATATCGTCCCACGACCTTTCTCGAAACTCGTCTTCTGCAAACCGCAAGGGGCGAGTTTCGAAGAGGCAGCATTGCATTTTCGAGTATACCACAGGCAGAAGTGCCACGTCCAGAGGTCAATGCGGTCAGAATCTGACCGCATTTCCCGGGAGCACTCGCCGGGTTTCGAAGCGGCCCCGCGCAAGGGCCACATGAGCCGAAGATTGCCTCAGTGCACCCTTCCCACAACCAGCGCACCCCAGGTCGTCGGCCAGCGAGCAGCGCTATCAGCAGCGGCTCTATATCGACAAACATATATTTGGAGCATCACGTACAATATAAGTAATCCTTCTGGTTACTGGAAGGCTGCACCCACCGGCCTCTCCGGCGGAGTGGGGGCTCCGCCGGAGAGGCCGGTGTGGGACGGGACGGGGAAGTCCGGGCGGGCGGTCAGCGGGGTAGCGAGCGCCACGCCAGCGGGCGGTCTCTCCTCCCGCAGGAAGAGAGCCTGAGCGAACCGAAAGGAAGGAGCAGAGAAGAGACAGAGTGACCCCCACGTGGGTCTTAATCTAATCATCGTCTCGTATGTTGGTTTGGCAGACTGGCTGATTGCCTCGCCCGAGCAAAGGAGCCAGCCCATGGTGACCTACCTGGAACGACACATCGTCATCGACAGGAGCCGCTTACTGGACTACGCCCTATCCTATGCGCGGCACGGCTGGCGCGTCGTGCCTCTCTACGAGCGCCTTCCCGACGGGCGCTGTACCTGCGAGCGTCCGGGCTGCAGTGCGCCGCACCCGCGGGTCCCCGCACTGGCCTGTGCCACCACCGATGAAGAAGAGATCCGCCGCTGGTGGCGCCTGGCTCCTCGTGCGGGCATTGGCGTCGTCATCATGGGCCGCGATGGCCGCGAGACCCTTCTTCCCATTCCCGGCACCAGCGGGCCATAGTCAGGCCCGCCCTGATCTGATACCCGGCCTTAAGCACAACGGGAGGGCCAGCAACCACAGCTCAGCAGGTTGGGCAGGGACGCCCGCCCCTTGCAGCGCGTTCCTGGCGAACGAACAACCTCCCGGCCTCCTCTCTTCGTTGCTGAGATCCCTGCCCTCGCTCAAGGGCGGGGATCTCTTTCTCTTTCTCTTTCTCTGCCAGCCGCTCCCTCCGGCCAGACCCTCCCCCCTGTTCTCCTCTTGCCAGACGCGCTATCATCTGATCAAACGGGAAGCGTGCCCAGGCAGACCGACATTCACGGCACGCCCTCCCAAGCGCCGCCCGCCTCCGCCCGAGTCCTCGCCAGCCGCCCGACCGTTCGCCCGTCCGCCCGCCGTCCCAGGGGTGCCGCGACCCGGTCCGGCCCGAGTCAGAGCGCGCGGCGGCCTGATCACAAGCCCTGGCACAGACAGAGGAGCATCGCCTATGCATCCCGAAAAAGCCGCCCGACTGCAGGCCCTCCAGCGACACGAGGAGCGCCTGCTGCGGCGCATCGCGCGCCTGGACACGCGCAGCAACCGCTACTCATGGCTGCGCGTCGCCATCTTCGCCGTCGGCCTGGCCAGCGGCCTGATCCTGGGCCTGGCCCTGCACTGGTGGGCGGGCCTGATCAGCTTCGCCCTGGCCATGCTCATCTTCGGCGGTCTCGCCGCCCAGCACCGGCGCATCGAGCGCCACCTGGCCCGCCTGCGCCTGCTCGTCTGGCTGACCCGCGACGAACGCGCGCGCCTGCTCGTCGACTGGCAGACCATCGCCCCCCTGCCCGGCGGGCGCGACCTCTCCGACAGCGACGCCACCCACCCCTTCGACCTCGACCTCGACATCAGCGGGCCGCGCTCCCTGCACCGCCTGCTCAACACGGCCACCACCCGCGAGGGGAGCCTGCTCCTCAAGAGCTGGCTGCTGGCCGAGAGCGTCGAGCCGGCCACCATCCAGCGGCGGCAGGCTCTGGTCGCCGAACTGAAGCCGCTGCGCCTCTTCCGCCACCGCCTGCAGATCGAAGCGCGCCTGGCCGGTGGACAGAGCAGCCTCCTGCGCGGCGCCCAACTGCTTGGGCGTCTGCGGCAAGAAGCGCCCCCGGCTCGCCTCAAGCAGAGCCTGGCCCTCATGGGCAGCCTCAACCTCCTGACCCTGCTTCTCCTGGCCGGGCAGCTCCTCCTGCACCTGCCCCCCTGGTGGCCCATCAGCGCCGCCCTCAGCCTGCTCCTCTTCCTCCTGCGGCGCGGCGACGCCGGCGACCTCTTCGACGAAGCCTTCGCCCTGCAGAGCACCTGCGCCCAGCTCAGCGCCACCTTCGCCTCCCTCGAACAGCGCCGCCATCCCCAGCAGCCCCACCTGCAGCAACTCTGCCAGCCCTTCACCGGCGCCGGCCAGCTCAGTCCCGCCCGCGCCCTGCGCCATCTCTCCCTGCTCCTCAGCCTGGCCTCCTTCGGGCAGAACCTGCTCCTCACCCTCCTGCTACACCTCTTCCTCCCCTGGGAATTCCTCATCGCCCTGCGCCTCAACGCCTGGAAAGCCCGCCTGGCCCAGCAGATGCCGCGCTGGCTGGAGACCTGGTTTGAGCTGGAAGCCCTCTGCTCACTGGCCACCTTCGCCGACCTCAACCCCGACTACCACCTTCCCGAGCTCCTCGTCGGTCCCCAGGCGCCGGCCCTCCTCTACGAAGGCCAGGGTCTGGGCCATCCCCTCCTGCCGCCCAGCAGAAAAATCCTCAACGACTTCGCCCTGCGCCAGCCGGGAGCCATTGCCATCATCAGCGGCTCCAACATGGCCGGCAAGAGCACCTTCCTGCGCACCGTCGGCCTCAACCTGGTCCTGGCCAACGCCGGCGCCCCGGTCAACGCCGTCCGCCTGCGCCTGACCCCCCTGCGCCTCTTCGCCAGCATGCGCATCAACGACGCCCTGACCGAAGACGCCTCCTACTTCTACGCCGAAGTACGACGCCTGCGCGCCCTGCTGGACGCCGTCGAACGCCCCGACAGCGCGCCGCTGCTCTTCCTCATCGACGAAATCTTCCGCGGCACCAACAACCGCGAGCGGCGCATTGGCAGCCGGGCCTACCTGCGCGCCCTCGCCACCACGAGCAAACCCTGCGCCGGCCTGCTGGCCACCCACGACCTCGACCTGACCCGCCTCGCCGAGGAACTCCCGGGGATCAGCAACTACCACTTCCGCGAGGAGATCAGCGACGGAGCAATGGTCTTCGACTACCGCCTGCGGCCCGGCCCCTGCCCAACCACCAACGCCCTCAAGATCATGCGCCTCTTCGGGCTGCCCGTGCCGGAGGTGCCGGAGACAGAGACCAGCGAGAACGACAGCCAGCAGGCTGCCGCCGGACCGCCCGCCGACAAGACAGAAGCCTCATGAGGGACAATCAGCCAAAGAGAGAGGGAACGAGCAGAAGAAGCAGAGCGTTCAGGAGGAGGCGGACGACGGACCAGCGGGCGCCTCCTCCTGGCCTGTCGAGAGCGCCTGCTCCTCCTCCCCTGCCGGGAGCGGCTGCGTAGGAGCCGTCGCCAGGCCCTCACTCGCCGAGGCAGGCACCTCCCCGGCAGGAGCCTCAGCCAGCACCACCGTTGGAGGAGCGCCGGCGAGCGGCTGCGAGGTCAGCAGAGCCGTCCGAGCCACCGCCGCCAGCTCCAGCGTCGCATCGAGAGACAAGGCCCGCTCCAGATCGGCCAGGGCCTCAGCTCGTCGCCCCAGGGCCGCCAGCACCTGACCGCGACAGGCCAAAGCCCAGGCATAGTCTGGGCGCAGGGTCAGGGCCCGCTCAAGGCACGTCAGCGCCTCCTCGTAGCGGCCCAACAAGCGACAGATCTCCCCGCGCTCGCCCCAGGCCCGCGCCTCATGCGGACTGAGCGCTAAGGCCCGCTCCAGATCGGCCAGGGCCTGCTCATAGTTGCCACACAGGCGGCAGGTCTCGGCACGATGCACCAGCGCCCAGACATAGCCCTCATCCAGCGCTAAAGCGCGCTCAAAATCCTGCAGCGCCTCCTCATAGCGCCCCAGGCGCGTATAGACCTGGCCGCGACTGGCCCACGAACGCGCATCGAAAGGATTAAGAGAGAGAACCCGCGCCAGATCCTCCAGGGCCTCGGGATAGCGGCGCAGGCGGCGCAAGATGCGCGACCGCTCCACAAAGGCCCACACATTCGACTCATCCAGCGCTATAGCCCGGCTGTGATCGGCCAGAGCCTCCGGATAGGCCTGGCGGTAACGCTGCACCCGTCCGCGAAAAAAGTAGGCTGCCGCGCGGGCCCGTGGAGACAGGCCCGGATACTGACAGAGCCGATCAAAGAGGCGCAGGCCCGTCGCCCAGTCGCCTTCATCCATCGCCCGCAGCCCGGCCTGCAGCAGCTCCAACAGCTCACGCTGCTCCTGCTCCAGACCGCGCCGCACCTCCTCCAAAGCCGCCATCTCTAGCAGGCGAGTAGCAAAGCGGCGCTCCTGATAGAGGGCCAGCGTAAAGTATTCGAGCAGCTCCCGCCAATACCTGCCGGCATCGGCGATCAACCCATGATAGAGCGCGTTCAGCGTTGCCTCCTGCCAGCGGGTCGCCTGCCAGTACTCCTGCCCCGGCACGTAGAGCGCATCCCGCTGCTGCAGGTAGAAGGTCGCCAGGCAGGCATGCAGCTCGCGATACTCGACGGGACTGCGCCGGCGCAGGTACTCCAGCATCATGCGCCGGACCACCGAATGATAGCGCCAGCCCTCACCGCGCTCACTGACAAAGGGCAAGGCAATCAACCAGCTAAAGACCCGCTCGACATGGGGAGCCTGCTCCCCCAGCGCACAGCGCAGCAGGCAGGCCAGCACATCGCGATTGAGCAGACGCGGCAGCGCCCCCAGCAGCGCCGTCTCGCGCAGCGCCGGATCGCTGACCCAGCGCAGAAAGCGCTCCACCATATCGCTGGCCGGCAGCACTGTATAGGTCGCCCCCGTCTCACGCGGGGCTGCCAGCCAGCTCATCAGCACCGGCAGCCGGCCCGAGACCTCGATAATCTCCTGGCGTCGCAACGGATCGCGCACATGATAGAGATCGAGAAAGGCCTCGGCCTCCTCCTCCGTGAAGACATCCAGGCGAATCAGCCGCGTCACGCCCCGCAAGACGCCCCACTCGTTTTCCAGCGGATCACGACCGGCCACCACCAGGCGGATACGCCCCGAGGGGCGATACTCAGGCAGGCGCAGCAACCACCAGAAGAGGGCCGGGCGCGTCGCCTCGAAATTATCGAGGCAGAGCAGCACCGGCCAGCGCTCAGCCACCCGATTGAGATCGGCGAAAAAGAGCTGGCTCAGAACCTCCTCCGGCTCACGCAGCAGCTCGATCTCCTCGCGATTGCCCAGCTTGCGCAGCAGATAGCGCCCCCACTCACTGGCCAGCTCCTCAACCTCCTCCAGCGAGAGATAGGAGAAAGCCGGCCCAACCACCGGCAGCAACTCGCCGGCCACAAAGGCCAGGCGCAAGAGCGTTCGCACCGACAGGCCCCCCTGACCGCGCGGCGCCTGGGGATCAGACTCAATTTCATGCAGACGCTGGTAGTAGAGGCGATGACGATCCTCAAAGGCTTTGAGGCGCAGCCCACGCTGATCGAACTGGGCCGCCAGATGGCCCAAAACGGCCAGGACATCGCGCTGGCGCTCGTCACACTCAGCCACCAGAAAGCCCAGCTCGCGGGCCAGGGCCTGAAAGCGGCGCAGCAGCGTCGTCTTCCCAACACCAGCCTGGCCAGTCAGATAAAAGATCAGCGTACGCGGCGGCTCGCGGCGAAGCTCCTCCAGAAAGAGCGCCAGCTCCTGCTCGCGCCCCACAAAGCGCTCACCCTCACTCTGGTGAATAATCTGGCTCCAGTCCTGGCCTGACGCCATCAGTATAGTCCTCCCCTGGAATCAGCCATCAGTACATCAGTACAGGGCGGCGCTGAGCACCCTGGCCTCACCGCTCTCCCGAACAGAACAGCCAGGCCGGGCGCGCCGGCAGCCAGCAGCGCCCCCTAGTGCTCCTCTATCGACGAAGGAGCGGCAGCGGCCTGCCCTGCCGACAGCGCCGCCGCCTCCTCCTCAGCCACCAGGCCACCGGCATAGCGGCACTCGCTCAGCAGCGGGCAGGCGGGACAGCGCGGGCGCTGCGCCAGGCAGACGCGCCGTCCGTGACGGATCAGATTAACATGCAGCGCATAAACCCAGGCCGGCGGCGTCATCTGAGCCAGCAGCACATGCGCCTGCTCGGCGCTCACCTTCGGCCCCAGCAGACCCAGGCGGCGCGCCACCCGGTGCACATGCGTATCGACCGGCATCACCGGCCAGCCCAGCGCAAAGAGCAGCACACAGGCCGCCGTCTTCGGGCCCACGCCCGGCAGCTCCTGTAAATACTCCCAGGCTTCCAAAGGCTGGCGGCGGCGCAGCTCGGCGCACAAGAAAGCCTCCAGCGACTCACCGCCAGCCGTCGCCGGAGCGCACTCAGCCTGAGCCTCACGCCGACGCGCCAGCTCAGCCAGCACCTCCTGAATGCGGCGCGCCTTCAGATTGGCCAGACCGCCACAGCGAATCACCGCCGCCAGCCGCTCCGTCGGAGTCGCCAGCAGCTCCTCCCAAGCTGGAAAAGCGGCTCGCAACTGCCCATAAGCCCGCTCCGAATTCATATCCGAGGTATGCTGCGACAGGATCGTCCCAATCAGCTCCCCCAACGGCTCACCGGAAGGCCGCCAGACAGGCTCACCATAGACCTCCAGCAGCCGCTGATACACCCGCGCCAGGTGCACCGGAGGAAGCCCTCCGCCATCGGCAGACTGCGATTCTGGACCAGCCGCATCAGGCTGCACAGGCTGCATCATCGTCAGAGAAACCCACCCTTCAGGAGACTGCTGACAGCCCTTCGTCCACAGAGAGACGAGACCGTCTTTCGCTGTATTGTAGTACACAGCTCGCCATACAGCAACCGCCGTCCCGGGCCGACTCGCCGTCTCCTCACGGGGCCAGGGCCAGCCCCCACTCAGGCTCAGGCCACATTCCAATAGGCGGCATCGAAGCCTTCCAGCAACGGCGACGTAGCCGCCTGCGGGACCACCACCAGCAGGGCGCGCATGGCCCGCGTCATCCCCACGAAGAGCGTCCGCCGATCGATGGCCTGCAGCTCGCTCTGCTCCTCGGCGTTCAAGGCCGACAGCGCGCTGCGCGGCCAGCCTTCCTCAGTAAAGCCAGCCAGGGCCACCACCGGAAACTCCAGGCCCTTGGCCGACTGCAGCGTCAGCACCTTCACCCCCGCCGCCTGCAGATCCAGCTCATGGCCGCGCATAAAGCTGGCCGGCAGTCCCTGAGCCTGCAGCGCTGCCGCCAGCCGCTGGCCAGCCCGCCTCGTCGGCGTCAGCACCGCGCAGGCCCCAATTCCCAGCCGCAGCTCATGGGCCGCCGCCGGCAGAAAGCGGCGCAAGAGATCGACCTCCTCAGCCTGCGAAGCCACGCGCCGCAAAGCCGGCATCGGCCCACTATGCTCATAGCGCCGCTCGCCCGACTCCCCATCCAGCTCGCCAGCCACCTGAGCCTGCAAATACGTCCGCGCCGCCTCGCCGATCTCGCGCGTCGAGCGATAATTGACCGTCAACACCGCGGTCCGCCCGCGAAAGCGCAGCAACTCATGGACCTCCGTCCAGGCAAAACCGCTGCCATAGATCGACTGATTGGCATCCGCTGTAATGAAGAGCAGCCGCGGATCGCGACAGAGCAAGACCAGCAGGCGCAGCGCCGCCGGATCAAGATCCTGAGCCTCATCGATCAGCACCGCATCATAGCAAGGCGCCAGCCGTCCAGCCGCAGCCCAGGCCGCCGCGCGGGCCCGCACCTGCTGCCAGGTCTCCTTACCCCGCAGACGGACCAGGGCCACAAAGCGCTCATAGAGCGCCCACACCGCCCGGCGCTGCAGTGGCGAAAGGGCCACCCGCCGGCCCGGACGCGGCGCCCGCAAATACGCCTCCAGCGAAGGGATCTGACGCGCCAGAATGACCTGAGTCAGCTCGCGCCTCAGATACTCCGCCCCAAGCTGGCCCAGCACCTGACGCTGCGCCCGCTGCTGAGCCGGCGACCCTGTGAAGCGCACCGTCTCCAGGGCCTGTGCAAAGAGCTGCTGCTCCTCCTGCGGCGTCAGCGGCCTGGGCGGCTCCCCCAGATCGCTGAGCAACTGAAAGATCAAACGATCCGCCGTCTGCACCTCCACAAAGCGCAGATCCACCCCCGGCAACTGACGCAGCAACTGCTCACACGAGCGCACCAGCGCATTGGTATAGGTCGTAAAGAGCAGGCGCGCCTCCCGCCGCCCCTGGCGGCGCAGCTCCTCCTGCAAAGCCCGCACCCGATAGAGCGCAATCGTACTCTTCCCCGTTCCCGGACCACCCTTGAGCAGCGTCGGGCCGCCCGAGCGCAGGCCCCGCAGCACAAAGGTCTCCTGCTCCGGCGAGAGATGCAACAGAAAGCCAACCAGCTCCCCCTCGCGATAGCGCAGCAGATCCTCAACATCGCTCAGGAGATAGTCCGGCTGCTGGAGCACCGAGACCAGGGGCCGCTCAAACATATGCTGATCGATCAGCAGCAAATACTCATCGGGCACGCCCGGACAATCCAGCAACTCCTCCTCGGTCGCCAAAGGCAAAAGGCGGGCATGGAACTCCGGCGGCACCCGCAGGCGCGTCAGCAGCTCGGCAGTGATCGGCTCGGGCAGCGGGCGCCTGGGCGCAGGCTGAGGCGCCAGCCAGCGCTCCCAGTAGGCCGGAGCCGGGGCAGACGGCGCCGCCTGCCGGTTCTCCTCAGCGGCGCCTTCGACGGCAGCCACCAGCGCGAGGTCCAGCTCCTCAGCCGGGACAGCGGCATCCAGCTCGCCGTCGTAGGTTGCCTGATCGCGCCGGCGCAGGGCCAGCACATAGATATACGGACGTTTCAGCGCATAGAAAATGCGATAGACCCCGCAGCGCAAGCGATAGACCGGTATCCCCATATGGCGAACCTGACAGCGCGTGTAGCCATCGGGATAAGGGTCCTTCAACAGGAGATTGAGCTTCTCGATAACCAGGCGGATCTCTTTAGGAGAGAGAGCTTGCAGCGCACGGAGAAATTCAGGTTTTTGCAAGAGACACCAATCACCAGCGGCCATCAGCGTACCCTCCAAACAAACGTACCCCGCGGGGCGGCAGACCTGGCAATCAACTGCTTTATATCAAAGTATATTACCACTATTTTCACTAGAAATAAAACGCGCCCAAGCCACAGATTTAGCAGATCGCACCACGGCGACCAATCCCTCAAGAAGAGGCGCCTTCGGCCAGGCCACCACCGAGGGGAGAGAGAGCAGGTCAGCCGGGCAGGAGAGACCAGCCGGCACCAGAGTCAGAAGAAGGGGGTATCAGAGGGAGGCTCAGCCCTGGCCCTCGTCGTGAGAGTCAGGGCTGAGCCTTTGGGGAGGGAAAGCAAGCACAGGGACAGAATGAACAATCTGGCCTGTCCCCGCGGTTTCAGGCGCCGCCTGCGCCGTCGACAGGGCAGGAAGGAGCGGCAGCGGGTTGTCAAGCTCCGTCGGACCCACCCAGGCTTAGCAGCAGCGGGCGCGTGTGCGGAAAGCCTGCAGCAGGGCCGCATACCAGTGGCCACTCTCCTTGATCACCCGTCGCTGCGAGGCATAATCAACATAGACGATGCCAAAGCGCTTACGGTAGCCCTCGGCCCACTCGAAATTATCGAGCAGGGACCAGACAAAATAGCCACAGAGCGGCGCCCCCTGCTCCAGCGCCTCAGCACAGGCACTGATATACGACGCCAGATAGGCCACGCGGCGCGGATCGTGGACCGTCTCGCCTCCATCCCACTCATCGGGGAACGCCGCCCCATTCTCCGTCACATAGAGCCGCTGCACCGGATACTCGCGACTCACATCGAGGAGCAGATCGCGGAGGCCCTGGGGAAAGATCTCCCAGGCCATATCGGTATAACAGGCATTAGGGACTGGCGAGACCGTTCGGCACTGATCGGCCAGTGGCGGCTCCGGTGACCCGCGCACCACCATCCGCGAATAGTTATTGACCCCCAGGAAATCCAGAGGGGCCGCCACCAGTTCCAGATCGCCCTCCTCGATCGGCGGCGGATTGAGGCCCAAAGCGGCAAAGAGGCCCTCGGGATAGCACCCGTGATAGAGCGGGTCAAGGAACCAGCGATTTGAGAACGCATGGGCCAGAGCCATATCGCGCAGCGTTTCCGGGCGCTCATCGGCCCCATAGACCTTCACCAGCACCTGGGCCGTTCCGATCTGGGCCTGCGCTGGCAAGACTGCCCGCAGGCGAGGGACAGCCAGCCCATGAGCCAGCAAGAGATGATGGGCCGCATCGACCGCCGCCTGCCGATCGCACAGGCCCGGGGCGTGCACGCCGATACCGTAGCCCAGATAGGCGCTACACCACGGCTCATTGAGCGTCATCCAATGCAAGACGCGATCGCCGAGCCGACGGGCCACCACCTCCGCATAGTCGGCAAAAGCATAGGCTGTCGAGCGCGCACGCCAGCCGCCCTCACGCTCCAGGGCTGACGGCAGATCCCAATGATACAGCGTCACAAACGGCTGAATGCCCGCATCCAGCAGCGCATCCACCAGGCGATCATAGAAATCCAGACCTGCCGGATTGACCGGGCCACGCCCCTCGGGCAGCACTCGCGGCCAGGCGATAGAAAAACGGTAGGCATTCAAGCCCAGGCGCGCCATCAGAGCCACATCCTCGCGATAGCGACGGTAATGATCTGCAGCCGGCGCCCCGCTCTGGCCATCGGCGACCCGGCCCGGCGTCGCCGAAAAATCATCCCAGATCGAAGGGCCGCGGCCATCCTCAGCGACCGCCCCCTCCACCTGATACGAAGAAGTCGCGGCTCCCCAGAAGAAGCCAGTGGGAAAGCGTGCAGCCAGGTCCTCAACCGCCTGGAACGAGACAGTGGGGATACTCGTCATGCGTTCTCCTGTTCTCTATCCTCTCGGGAATGATGGTCTCTCACTCAAGCAAGAGAGAGCAAGCGGCCAGTCGGCGGAGCCGGGAGAGAGGCCCTGGCCTCTGCCTCTGCCAGGCGGCGAGAGCGAGCCCGCAACGACACAGGCCAGGGCCCAGGCAGTGCGCCCGCCACCGCTAGCCGAGACTACGTGAGGCACCGACAGGAGCCGTCTCGGAGCCAGGGCCTCCCCCGAGGGAGCGGGCCAGCATCTGGCGCAGCAGGCGCTTGCTCGGTCGGGCCTCGCTGCGCAGGCGAGGATTGGCCACCTCATCGATGCCGAAATTGATCAAAGCCAGCCCGG
Source organism: Thermogemmatispora onikobensis (assembly GCF_001748285.1). Taxonomy (NCBI): domain Bacteria; kingdom Bacillati; phylum Chloroflexota; class Ktedonobacteria; order Thermogemmatisporales; family Thermogemmatisporaceae; genus Thermogemmatispora; species Thermogemmatispora onikobensis. The sequence continues at coordinate 23,281 of NZ_BDGT01000023.1, forward strand.
CCCCCAGCAGGGCAATACAGAGGCCCGGGGCAGCGAACCACCACCAGGCCCCCAGCAGCAAAGCATCGTTATTCTGGGCCCAGTAGAACATCGTGCCCCAGTCGACCACCGTCACATCGCCCAGACCCAGGAACTCCAGGCCGGCGGCAGCCAGAATCACATAGATCGCCGTGCCCACAAAACCCGCGGCCACAATGGCGATCTCATTCGGGAAAATCTCAAAGAAGATGATGCGCCAGGTTGACTCACCGCCAGAGCGGGCCGCCTCCACAAAATCGCGCCGGCGCAGCGACAGCGTCTGCGCGCGCAGCACCCGCGCCTGATAGGCCCAGCTTGTCAGGGTGATCACCACCGCCACCGTCAACGGCCCCTTAAAGGGCACGTAAGCGGCCAGCAGCACCGCCAGCGGGAAGCTCGGCAGCACCAGGAAGACATTGATCAGCAGCGAAAGCACCTCATCGACGATCCCCCCCAGGTAGCCGGCGCACAGGCCCACCAGGACCGAAATAGCCGTCACCACCAGGCCCGTGGCCATGCCCCAAAGGATCGAGACCCGCGTGCCCACCACCAACTGACTAAAGATATCCTGACCAGTCTGCGTCGTCCCCAGCCAGTGACTGGACGATGGCGGCACCAGCACATCGTTCGACAAAGCGCTCGGGTCCCTATGGATAAAAAACGGCCCAAAGATCGCCACCAGGAAGAAGAACCCCACAATGCATATCCCCACCATCGCCTTGCGATTGAGCGTAAAGATGCGCCATAGACTCATCCAGGGCCGCTCAGACACCGGAGTCGGAGCCAGTGCCGGGCCAGGCAGAGCAGCCGGTCCCAACCCCGCCGTCGTACCCGCCCCTGCCCCCTGCTGAGGCTGGCTCAGGGGCGCGACCACTGGCTCTGGCGATTGCGGTAGCATAGCCATGATCGATCTCTCCTTCTCTCTCTCCGTCTGCGACTCTCGCAGCACTGCTGCGCTCGCTGCGGACCACGTGGTTGCAGCCAACCGACCGCACCGTCGCCGTCCCCTTGCTGCGCTCACCACTCATCCGCCCCGAACCAGCCAGGCTAGCGCACGCGCGGATCAAGCACCAGATAGGCCAGGTCGGCCAGGAAATTGGCGCCCAGGACCGCCAGGGCAATCAGCAGGAAAATGCCCTGCAACAAGGGATAATCGGAATTCTGCGCAGCCTGCAACAAGGCGAAGCCCACGCCGGGATACGAAAAGACCACTTCTGTCAAGAGCGAGCCAGCCACCACAAAGCCCAGCGAAAGGGCGAAGCCGGTCACATTCGGCAGAATCGCATTGCGGGCCGCATAGGAGAACATCACCCGCCCCTCCTTGAGGCCCTTGGCCTCGGCCAGCAAGACATAGTCCTCGGTCAGGGTCGTAATCATGGCGTTGCGCATCCCGAGCATCCAGCCGGAGATCGAGGCCAGGACGATGGTAAAACCGGGCAGCAGAGCATGATTGAGCGCGCTCAGCAAGAAATCCGGTGTCAGCGCCACCGTCAAGGACGTATCGTAGCCGCCGTTCACCGGGAACCACCTCAAAGTATAGGCCAAGAGATAGAGCGCAATCAGCGCCAGCCAGAAGTAGGGAATGGCCGAGAAGAACGTCAAGAAAGGCGGCAGGACATTATCAAGGAACGAACCTCGTCGCCAGGCGATAAAGACGCCGAGCAGCGACCCCAAGACAAAGCTGATCAGCACAGACGTCCCGACCAGGGCCAGGGTCCAGGGCAGCTCTTGAGCCAGGACCGTAGCCACGGGCGTCGGGAAGTAGGTAAAAGAAGTACCGAGATCGCCGTGGAGCAGATTCCCCAGGTACTGAATATACTGCACCCAGAGCGGATCGTGCGAAATGCCAAACTGCAGTTCCAGAGCATGGATGGCCTGGGGCGTCATGCGCCCCTGGAAACGGGCCATCAGCGCCCCTGCTGGATCGCCCGGGATCAAGCGCGGGATAATAAAATTCAAGGTAATCGAGGCCCACAAGGCCACCAGGTAGAAGCCAAGGCGGCGCAGTACATGCCTCATTCTGGGTCCCCTTTCCTCCCAGCCGAGAGAGGCGGCGCAGCGCACAGCGAGCGACGGTGACCTGAGTGCTCACCAGCTGCTCTGCTGGGCGTGTCGGTGCGCACTGCCAATGCCTGCCGGGTGTTGGCCAAAGTCGCTCCTTTATTATCAGGAAAGCAAACCCGTTTGCCTGTCCGTTGCCATTTCGTTACCATCTCAATTCATGGCCAGTGCCAGTGGCCAGTGCCAGTGGCCAGTGCCAGTGGCCAGTGCCAGCGAACGAGCGAAAGCGAAAAGGAGCGCTATCGGAATAGGTGCCGAGCCGAAGGCTGATGGTCGGTGCCGTGCCTGGCTGCCGCCTGCTGACGAAGCCAGAGCGGCGAGCGGCGGATTGGTCCAGGCGCTCCTCGGGAATGGGAAGCGGAGCGCCGGGCGGAGCGGGCCGTTGCGGAGGGAGGTGAGAGAGCCGCACCCGATCGGCCCGCTCACCTCACCTACGCACGGGGTTTCAGGCAACGGGCTTCAAATTCAAGGCCACCACTTCGGCATCGGGGAAGTCGAAGGGAGCCGGGGAAGCATAGGCATTATTCGCATCCGGCCAGCCGGTGAAATTGCGGCTGCTGTACTCGTACCAGGTTGCCCCATAGACCAGCGGAATGCTCGGCAGCTGCTCCACCATGATCTGCTGCAGACCATAGAGCGCCTGCTGCTGCAGCGTCTGATCAGTGGTTGTCGCGTACTGAGCCAGCAGCTTATCGGTCGTCGAGTCGATCCAGCGCTCCCAGTTGGAAGCCGCCGGCTTCCCGAGGGGAGCACTGTTCGTGCTATTGAGCAGCGAATTATACAAGTAGAAGGGCGTCGGTCCTGGATTCGTCCAGGAGATCGCCATATCGTAGCTGCCCATCTGCAGAGCGCTGAAGTAGGCGTTGAAGGAAATCGAATTCACCTTCGCATCGATGCCGATGGTCTTCAGATTGTTCGCGATGATCTGGACCGCCGTCACCCAGTCAGTCCAGCCGGTCACCACATTGATCTGGAACGACAACTTCTTGCCGCTGCTATCGGCATAGATGCCATCCGACCCCTTATGGAAGCCAACGCTCTCCAGGAGCCGCTGTGACTGATTGGGGTCCTTGGCGAAGGAGACATTGGCGTACTTCGGATTCAGGTAGCTCTGGTTCTCGGGGAGCACCAGGCCAGTCGGGCTGGCCACCGGCTCGTAGCCGCTCTCGGCCACCTTGTAGATCTGCTCGCGATCGATGGCCGCGCTGATGGCCTGACGGACCGCCAGCTGATTGAACGGAGCCTTGGCCGTATTCAAATACAGCATCACAATATTGCGGTTGGGGAACCAGTAATGATTATGCGCAGGGTCCTTCGCCACATAGGTCTGCTGGATATTGGGCGTATAGAGGCCCGTCCAATCGACATCACCGCGGCTGAGCAGCAGCTCGGCGCTGGTATTCGAATCGAAGGCGGGATAGCGGATCTCATCGACAGCCGGCTTACCGGGCTGCCAGTAGTTGGGGTTCTTCTTGAGCGTAATCAGCTGCGGCGAGAAGGACTTCAACATGAAGGGGCCGGTACCGACGGGATTAGCGTCGACGAACTTGGTTGGGTCGCCGGCGCTGGCATACTCATGCTTCGAGACGATCCAGGTCTGACCAGCCAGATACCAGAGGAGCGGCGTATAGGGGGCCTTCAAAGTAACGGTCACCGTCTGGTCATCGGGAGCCTGGACGCTCTGGAGATACTGCCAGAGGCCATTGCCGTCGGCTGTCGGATACTGCTTGAGCATCTGCAGCGTAAAGACCACATCCGCCGACGTGAAAGGCTGGCCATCCGACCACTTTACACCAGGGCGCAGGTGGAAGGTCAGGGTCTTGGCATCGTTGGAGAAATCGTAGCTCTGCGCCAGCCAGGGCGTGATCTGGCTATTCATGCGATTAAAGAAGAGCAGCGTCTCGTAGATCATGCCCTGCGAACCGTAGTTCGCGTTGGCCGAGTAGGGGCTAAAGCCGTTGGTGAAGTCACCTTTCGGGCTGGGCACGACCGTCAGCACGTGCGTCTTACTGGATGAGCTGCTAGTGCTTCCCTGCCCACAGGCAGCCAAGAGGAGCAACATGCTCAGCGCCAGCAGCGAGAGCACAGCGCGCCCCAGGCCAGCCACAGAGCCAGGTCGTGGAGAAGAACGAGTGAGGCCGGTCTTATCGCACATAAGCGCACCTCCTTGGAAAGCGAATCGGACGTCGATTGAGCGAACAAAGCATCGTCTCATCACGGTCAGCATTGGACCAGCCAGCCCTCCTGATCGGACTTCCAGGCCGAGTTCCTCCTGAGCTCAGCGGACCGCATCCGGCATCAGCCCCGAAATCAGCCGGATCTGACACCACCGCCATCCCCACTCGGCGCTGCCCCTCTGTCTGGCCGTCTGGCTCTCTGCAGCGGCAGCCCTGATGATAGCAGCGCCGAGCAAGGGAGAGGTGAGGAATCAACTCACCGCAAGCAAAGACGAAGGTCACGAAAGCGGGACAGCTTTCACGGATGAGTCCAGGTATAGGTGGACGTATCGTACTGCAACCCGTTCCTCTGGTAGGTAAACGAGTACGTGATCGTCTGCCCCGAACTCATCCCACCAGCCGTGTACTGCCACTGGCCGGCGCTGCTGTTGTAGCTCATCTGCACGTTCTGCTGGGCCTGGCCGGGGACCGTATAGTGCACGATCACATAGCCCGCCGTCCAGCCGCTCGGTTGAAACCAGAACTGCGCCTGAGTAGCACTCACGCTGTTCACTCCCTGGCTGAAGCCGCTGCCGCCCGAGGGCGTCGGTGTCGGCGTAGGGGTGGCAGCCGAAGAGCCTACCGTATAGGTATAGGTGGATGTATCGTACTGCAGCCCGCTCTTCTGGTACGTGAAGGAATAAGTGATAGTCTGTCCCGAGCTGACCCCACTGACTGTATACTGCCACTGGCCGGCGCTGCTGTTATAGCTCATCTGCACGTTCTGCTGAGCCTGACCGGGAATCGTGTAGTGCAGGATCACATAGCCCGCCGTCCAGCCACTCGGCTGAAACCAGAACTGCACCTGATTGCTACTGATGGCTTTGACTCCCTGTGTGAAGCCGCTGCCGCTGCCGCCGCTGGCCGTTGGTGTTGGGCTAGGGGTAGGAGTCGCAGTCGGCGTCACTGCCGAGCCATTGGCAGTATAGACGCGCACATAATCGACCAGCATAGGCACGCCGGGCTGAGTAGAAGAGGTCGGGCCGCCGCCGAAGGCAGCGGGGAAGCCACCGCCGATGGCCAGATCGAAGATGATGTAGAAAGCATGATCCACAGCATTGGCCCAGGTCGTGGCATCCACCTGATTGGCACTGACCGTAAAGTAGTTATTGCCATCCAGGTACCAGCGGATCTGCTCAGGCGAGACGCTGCGATCGATGATGACCGTATAGGTATGGAAGCCTGTCTGGCAGCCGGAGCAGGGCTTCTGACCGCTGCCGATACCATTTGGCTCATTGCAGGGGCCGCCGGGATAGGTGCCACAGTGCATCGTCCCGAAGACCGAGCTGAGGCCGTTGATATCCTCCATAATGTCGACCTCGCCATCGTTGGGCCAGTTATGGTCGGAGCGGTAAGGTGTACCGAGCATCCAGAAAGCCGGCCAGTAGCCCAGGGCAGCATTGCCGGAGACATTGGGCTGCTGCAGGGAGGCCGTCACCTCCAGCTCGCCGCCGGGAGGAGCAGCAAAGCTATCGTTAACCGTCTCAATGCGGCCCGAGGTCCAGTTGCCATTGGCATCGCGCAGGGGCGTGATGGCCAGGTGGCCATTGCCATCCAGGGAGACATTGGCCGTGCTATTAGTCGTCGTCTCGATCTCCCCAGTGCCATAGCCGGTGCCGATATCGTAGATCCACTGCGACGTATTCAGCGGAGAGCCTGCCGAGCCGCTAAACTCATCGCCCCAGACCTGAGTCCAGGTAGCAGCATGGGCCTGGGGGACTGTGCGGGCCACGAGGAACAGCCCGGTCGAAAGGCAGACCACCAGGGCACAGACGGCGAAGAGGAGCCACCTGAAGGGCAACCGACGGAAAGCGGAGCCGGAACGAGCAGGCTCATCAACATCCCTGTGAACTCTACGCTGAGATATCCGCATCCAATACTCCTTTCTTCTGCGGAAAAGTCATCAGCTGCACTGCAGCTGAGCTGGCAGCACGCCGTCGGCCAGAGAGAAGAGCCAGCGTCGCCGCGCCTGGCGCTCTGGCGGGCAAGCAGCGAGCGGACGCAGCCAACAGCAGTGCTGCAGTGCCGGCAGCAGCAACTGCGCCGGCAAGAGTGGCCAGCAGCCACAGCGCACTGGCCAGCCATCCACCTCCTTCCACCCCATCCTTCCAGGCGGTACACTGGATGGCCAGACCAGCAGCGTGGTTGAGCCAGATAGCTGGTCTCCCTGTTTGTCCGTCTGTCTGTCTGCCAGCCAGCCAGTCTGTCTGGCTGCCGTCTGGCGGTCAGCAGAGGGCAGGACCCGGCGAGCCGAGCCGGGGCAGGCAAGACAGAGTCCCAGGCCCTGTATGCCTGAGCCGCTGCCAGGCGGCCCGGCTCACCAGCCAGCTTAGAAAGCAGGACAACAGTACGACAAGACATACTGTTCTCCGGCAGAGAGACGCATCCATGCGACTCAGACAAGACATCCTCTGGCAGAGCAAGCAAGCGTTATCTGGATGAAGGGCTCGCCTCGTGCGGTCCAACGCAACGCGGAAGGGCGAGCCGGTGTCAGGCAGGTACACTTGACGCTCGTACCACCAGGCTGGTATCGAGTTGTATATGAATGGCCCCGTCCAGGCGATAGGGAGCAGAGGCTTCGAGTACAGCTCCCGCGCGCGCACCCAGCTGATGGTCGGAGCCAGCGGCGGCAGTGGCCAGAGGCCCACCTGCCGGGGTCATCCCTGCCCCAGCCTGGCTATGCTTCCCGTCCTGGCTGGCCCGCGTGCGCGGGAGCACATGATCGGGATCGACCATCATCAAGAGCAGCTCGATGGCCTTCGCCCCCATCTGAGAGAACGGCTGGCGCACCGTTGTCAGCGGCGGGCGGACATGGGACGAGACCAGGTTATCATCGAAGCCGACCAGAGCGACATCCTGGGGGATCTGGATGCCCTGCTCCTCGGCTACTTCTAGAAAGCCGTAGGCCATCTGATCATTGGCCACAAAGATCGCCTCGGGCCAGCGCGTTCGCTCGCGGGCGAACAACTCGCGGGCACAGCGGCGGCCACTGGCGGGATCAAACTCGCCCTGCAGCAGCAGCTCGGGGTCAGGCGCGAGCCCGGCCTCATGCAGCGCCTGACAATAGCCCTCATAGCGCTCCTGGGCGCAGTAGTAGCGCTTCGGCCCCATCACATGGGCAATGCGCCGATAGCCCAGGTCGAGCAGGTGGCGAGTTGCCTGATAGCCCCCAGTGCGATTATCCACCCCCACCCACGGGCAAGGGAAATGCTCTGGCGGCTCCTGGTCATTGATCATGACCATCGGCAGCCCGCGCTCAAAATGCCTGAGCAAATGGGGGGTCAGATCGCAGGGCAGGATGGCCAGCAGGCCCGAGACCATACGCAGAGAGAGAATGCGATCGACGACGTCCGTGTGGGTAGGATTCTCAAAATTGATGCTGTAGAGGACCATCTCATAGGAGGTACGCTCGATATACTCCGCCACCCCACGCAGTATCTCCGGAATCGCTGGCCAGGTCAGCGGCGGGGTCAATACCCCAACCAGGCGCGTCTTGCCGCCGGCCAATCCTCGGGCCGTCACATTCGGCACAAAGTTGTATTCGCGCACCACCCGCATCACGCGCTCGCGCAGCTCCTGGCTGATGGCAGGATAATTATTCAGGACGCGCGAGACGCTCGACTTCGAGACCCCGGCCAGGCGGGCGATATCCTGGATGGTGAGCTTCTCATCCATTGTCCGTCTCTCCAACGTCTAAGGCTTTGGTTGTGCACCTGGTTCCTGCGCGGGTGGTGCCAGCTTCTGGAACCGGTTTCTGGCGAAACTATAACATTGAAACCGGTTTCCGTCAAGACTTCCGGGACTTTTTTTTCGCAACATTTTCGAGATTCGAAAGAGGAGGGAAAGAGGAGGATGAGGCCAGGGAAGCAGGCTCACTCTGAGCGGAGGCCGAAAGGGCCTGCTCCCTACATCCGCAGGCAGGTTGAGGGAGGGAGATGGGCCAGACTCCTGCCTGGTGACCGGTGGTGGCAGGGCTGGCCCAGAGGGTATTACTGGGTGCTGCAGGTTACTCCGTTCAGTGTGAAGCTCGTCGGGGGTGAGTTTGTGCCGTTCCAGGTACCGTTAAAGCCGGGGGCACTCCCCAGCGTCGCTCCCGCCGGGATGGTGGCGTTATAGGACAAATTGGTAATGGTGACGGTGCTGCCTTGCTGACTGAAGCTGCCATTCCAGCCCTGGGTGACCGTCTGCCCGTTCGGGAAGGTGAACTTGAGCGTCCAGCCATTGATGGCCGTACTGCCCGTATTAGTGATGGAGATGCTGGCCCCAAAGCCACCAGGCCACTGGGCGGTAATGGCGTAGTGCACCCGGCAGCTCAGCCCGCTGGAAGGTGTCGGTGTTAGGGTCGGCGTCGGCGTGACAGCCGGAGTTGGTGACGGGGTCGGCGTCGGTGTCACTGTCGGCCTGGGAGTCGGCGTCGGGCTGGCCGCAGCGGTTGCTGTAGCGGTCGGCGTGACACCCGGCGTCGGCGTCGTGCCCGTGCCTGGGCTACCACCGGACTTCTGTTGCTGGTGCTGCGAGTGCTGCAGGAAGATGGCCAGCTCGGGGGCTCCGTGCGTTACACCGTAGATGCTGTCAGGATTACGCGCAACGTACATCCAGAAGTTGTCTCCGTCGGCATCGTCCTGCTCCAGTGTGTTGTAAAACATGGTCCACCAGCCTGTCCGGTTGCCAACATCCGAGCGGCTGTTGAACTCTCCAAGGATAAACGGCTTGCCGACGACGTTGTGGGAATCGCTGACCCACTTGTTGATGACCTGCTGGGCCTGGCTCATGCTCAGGTTCGCCCAGCTCTCGGTCGGGTAGAAGTGGGCGGAAGTGAAATCAATATATGGAGATTGATGGATGTAGACAAAAGGATTGCCGGAGTTGCCGCCGTAGCCGTAAGCTGTTCCCTGGCCTTCGAGGCCCGTCCCCAGCATATGGTTCGGGTCGATGCTCTTGATGAAAGCGCCCATCGTGTCGACCCAGGCCCGCAGGGTGGTGCCGGTTGTGCTCTCATCAGGGGTGGCGTTCTCGTAGCGTGGCTCGTTCATCAGCTCCCAGGCGAAGATGGTCGGCTCATCTTTGTAGGCAATGCCTGAGTAGTGATTGACGTGGTTGAGGGCGTATGAAACGTAGTTCTTGTACTGGGTGAAGCAGCCTGGACACTGCTGCTGATTGAAGAAGCGCCAGCGGTTGGACTGGCCAGTGGGCAGTCCTTCCCATTGCAGGCGGGTATCGATCCCACCGTACGCCTCCCAGTAATTTTCAAAGACCGGGATGAGGCGGATGTTGTGCGCCTTGGCCGATTGAATGATGTAATCAAATTCATCGAACTCAGCGACGTTGTAGACGCCCTTCGAAGGCTCGAAGCCGTGCCAGGTCTCGTGGTCAAACATCCAGGTACGCACAACCGTAATGCCATCGCTCTGGGCGTTGCTAAAGTAGGCATCGATGGCAGCCTTGTCCATGTATTTGTTCTCGATATCATCCTGGGTGCTGCTGCTGCTGCCATCGCCAAAGGTAAAGATATCGTAGCTATTGGCTCCGGCGTAGTAGAACAGCTGGCCGTTGAGGCAGAAGTGAATGCCACAGCGGGTGACAAAGCCGGAGGCTGCTTGCGCGGCATGGCGCGGGCTACCGATGAGCAGAAGACTGCTGATGGCGGCGATCAGAGTGATGGTCGCGCAACCAAGCAGCGAGGAGAGGTAGCGGTAGGCTGGCATCTTGCTGCTGTTGCTGAACATACTGCGTCCTTTCTGGGCGGGGAGGTCCCCCTTGGCATTCCTTGCTAAGGGAGAGCATAGGGCTGCTTGCGCCGTAAGGCCAGAGCAGGTAGCGGACATCTGGCAGTCACTGTTTTGACAGCCAGGGCGGGACGACCGGCCATGCTGGCCATCCTGCCCGGCCTCGCTGCCCTGGCAGCGTTGGAGGTGGGGACTTGACGGGAGCAGTGCCGCTGGCATTCAATGAAAAGCGGTGCCGCTCTGCCTGGTCTATCGACGGGCGAGCTGGCGCCCGGCTGTAGTGAGAGAAGCCTGGTTCTCCTCTTTCTGCAGGAGGCGAAAGGAGGTCTGTATCGATGTTGCATGAAGCACAGAGGCAGGCGTCATCTGTCTTGATTGGCACGGCGCTCCCTCGCCAGGACGGCGAGGCTAAAGTCAGCGGGCGTGCTCGCTATGCGGGCGATCGTTGGCCGGAGGGGCTGTTGCATGCTCGTCTGGTTACCAGTCCCTACGCCCATGCCTTCATCCGGCGTATCGACTCCGCGGCGGCTCTGGCTTTGCCGGGGGTGGTTGCCGTCTTCACTGCGGCCAATCTGGGCCTGCGGCCCGCGGACGGCGGAGTTCGCTCACTGGAGCCGCTGGCCAGTACCGAGGTCTGCTGGTGCGGCCACCCTGTGGCGCTGGTCGTTGCGGAGACGGAGGCACTGGCTGAGGATGGAGCTGCTGCCGTCGAGGTCGATTATGAGCCGTTGCCGGCTGTGCTTGATCCCGAGGCCGCCTGTCAGCCGGACGCTCCGCGAACCTGTTTGCAGCGCGATTTTCGTGAGACGCTGCGGCAGAGCCACGCGCTCTTTCTGCCGCCTGGTACTTCCCTGGAGGAGGAAGGTCTTTCGCCCAATGCCGCCGCACTTCCGCCGCTGCTCATGGGGGACATCGAGGAGGGATGGCGAGAGGCGGAGGTCATTGTGGAGGAGCACTACAAGACTGCGCCCGTGCATCAATCCTATGTGGAACCGCAGACAGCCCTGGTCGTCCCTGATCCACGCACCCGGCAGCTGACGATCTATTCCAGCACGCAGGGGCTGCTCAATGCTCGTCGGGCAGTGGCTCTGGCGTTGGGCCTGTCAGAGCGGCAGATCCATGTGGAGCCGGTGCCAGTCGGTGGCGGTTTTGGAGGGAAGGAAGTGCTGCTAGAGCCACTGGTGGCGGCGGCGGCGCAGCAGCTGGGTCGACCGGTGCGCCTGGTCTACACGCGCCAGGAGGAGCTGCTGGCCGGCAATCCGGCGCCGCAGACCGCGATTACGGTGAGGCTGGGAGCGCGCCGGGACGGCACGCTGACGGCCATCCAGGTGCGGATGATCCTTGATTCGGGGGCCTATCCCTATCCTCTGGCTGGACTGAGCAGCTTCCATTTCAGCAATCTCTATCGCTGTCCTCACCTTGCTATCCATTGCTATTTGGTACAGACCAATAAGCCGGGCAGCGCCGCGTACCGGGCGCCGACCGGTCCACAGGCCTATTTTGCCCTGGAGTCGACGGTCGATGAGCTATGTCGCCGTCTTGGGCTTGATCCCTTAGAATTCCGTCTGCGCCATGCCCTGCGTGAGGGCGACCCGCGCGCGCCTGGGGGTCGCTGGCCCCGCATCGGTCTGGTGGAGTGCCTGGAAGCGATCGGGAGCCATCCGCTCTGGAGCGAGCGCGAGCGCGCTCGAAGCGAGCTTCCAACGGAGTTAAGCGGCTGGCGTGTCGGGATCGGCCTGGCAGCGAGTGGCTGGCCGGGAGCGACGGAGCCGGCGGCGGCTCTCTGTCGTCTGGAGGGAGACGGCAGTGTGACGGTGATCGTTGGCAGCGTGGATATCTCAGGTTCCGACAGCTCCCTGGCCCTGATTGCGGCGGAGATCCTGGGTCTGCCGGCGCGCTCGATCACGGTGGCTCATGAGGGCACTGACACGATGCCCTACAGTGGCTTGACGGCTGGCAGTAAGACCACCTACGCCCTTGGCTCTGCTGTCCTGGCGGCGGCTCAGGACGCCCGCGAACAGATTTTGACCATTGCTTCGGAGCTGTTGGAGGCGGCGCGCGAGGATCTTGATCTGCGCGATGGGCGGGTCACTGTGCGTGGTGTTCCCGATAAGTATGTGACGCTTCAGCAGGTGGCGGCCAGTTCGACCAATTTCGGCGCTCGTTATGCCCCCGTCTTTGGCCGTGGTCGCTCAGCAAACGCTACCTCTGGTCCGATGTTTGCTGTGCACCTGGCGAAGGTGGCCGTTGATCCTGAAACAGGAGAGGTACGGGTACTGGACTATGTTGCAGCTCAGGATGTGGGGCGGGCTTTGAACCGTGGAGAGGTGGAGGGCCAAATCTACGGAGGCGTGGCGCAGGGTATTGGTTGGGCCTTATTGGAGCGGCTGGCCTATGGCGAGGAGGGCCAATTGCTCACGGGGACCCTGATGGACTACGCCCTGCCTCATAGCCAGGATGTCCCTCCGATTACGCCGCTGATCATCGAGGTGCCGTGCGAGCTTGGTCCCTTCGGGGCCCGGGGAGCGGGCGAGCCCCCGGTCGTCCCGGTGGCCGCTGCCATTGGCAACGCGCTGCGCGACGCCCTTGGACTACGCTTGACGGAGCTGCCGATGACCTCGGAGCGCATCGTACGAGCCTGGCAAGAGGCCCGTCAGCGCGCCTCGTAAGCTGGCTGCTTGCCAGACAGTGAGAGCAGCAGCAGGATGAAAAGACGGCCAGCCGTGGAGGAGGGTGCTCTTCCCTCGCGGCCCACGGCTGGTTTTGCCTTCGCTTCGAATGCCTCTTTGCTTGCTCCTTTTTACCCTTCGCCCCAACCTCGGCGGTCTCTCTCCTCTCGCCGGGGCCAGCGGACGACGGGTAGCAGCGCGCTCAGCCCCAGGGCCGTTGTCGGCAGGTCTGACGGCAGACTGGCAGATGGTGAGGGGGTAGGAGCATAGGGTGAGCGTGGCAGTTGCTTTTCAATAAATTGGATATAGGAAGCTTTGCAGACACTTGCCGGCTGGTCCCCTGTGGCCACACAGATCGCAGCGGTCAAGTAGTTGGCGACGCCCAGGATACTCTTAGCCACGGGAGTACCGGGATCAGTGAGCTGTAGGGCAATGTCGCGCTGGGACAGCCCTGCGAGGATGCCCGGATCAAAGCTCTGGCCGCGTACCAGGTAAAGGTTGGCAATGTCCAGGAATGGGATGCTGCCGTCAGGATTGAGCGAGCCAATGATCTGCTGCTGCGCTGCTGTCGGCCCTTCGAGAGGGTGGCCTTCGCGGTCCTCTAGCTCAACTGGGGCAAAATCAAGGTAGTTGCTCTGGTAGGAGCTGCCATGAAAGGTAAACGTTGCGGTATTTGGGTAAGCATCTGTATCAGAGGAGATTGTCTCTGGCAGCCGGCTGAAGGTGCCAAAGCGACTGAGAGCCACAACGACTGGCCAGCGCTCCGCGGCACAGTACGGGCAGAACTCGGCGCCCCAATAGAAGAACTCCGGCTTGCCGCCAGGTCCGCGCAGCATTGGGCGATCAGCGATGACGCGCAGAGGACTCGACAGGTCACCGGTGCCTACTTTAGAGAATTGGCTATCGTTGATGAGAGCCAGATTGTTCATGACCTGTGGGTCTGTCGCAGAGCGGCTAGTGTTCGTGAGCGTGGTTGTGTTCTGATGGCCGAGGAAGAAGAAGAGGCCGACGATGGCGCCGATCAAGATCAAAGTGACGCCTACCAGCCACCAACGGTAGGCGCGCCAGACTGAGACGCCCCGTCGTCGGCCTGCCCGCTGCATCTGTCTGGGGGGCATCCCTTTGGGCCTGGCTTCCATTTGCACGTGTTTGCTGACGGAACTGGTGGAGGCTTGAGACGTGCGCCCCAGCGAGCGCGTTGGCGAGGTGGGAGGATTTGCTCGCTTTCTGGATGTGGATGAAGACATAGTTCTCTCTTCCCTGAATGCAGATGGTAGACTGTCCTTCCTTGAACAACGCTCGCTTTTGCCTGAGCAGGTGGCGCCAGCGAGATGATAGGCGATATCCACATTATAGCATGTAGACTCAGCGTGGTGATGCTTCTGGCAGCCAGCTGCCTCTGCCTGCACTGGCGACGGCAACTTCTTTCCCCGCCCCGGCCTGGCTGCCCGGCTTCGTTCCTGCCTGATTGCAGGCGGGTTTTCACCTGTGGGCCAGGTCTTCGCTTCGGGCCTTCGCTGCAGCCGGGGCCGGGGACACGCCAGAACAAGGCAGGGCAGACATAGCCGCCTATGGCAGCCGCGATCTTTCGCTGCTTTCCGCTCCGCAGTGCTGGTTTGCTTAAGCTGATCACTCTGTGGGATTGGACCAGCCGGAGGGCAGCAGCTTCCACCAGGGAGTGGCACAGCGGTGCAAGACACGAGCGATTGTCTGCAGGGTGGCCACCCCCTCCTCTTCCAGCCAGTGCTCCAGGGCGGCACTTCCCTCCCTGGCATAGAGAGAGATTCCTTCCTGCCAGAGGGCGCGGCCACAGACCATGCCGCAGAAGGGAACGCCGGCCTCGGCGGCCAGCTCCAGGAGCTCACAGACAGTAGCGGCGCTGTAGCCTGCGCTCGCATAGACAAGGGGCAGCGAAGTTGCCATTCCCACGGCCCGTAGCTGATCAATGGCCTCCTCACGCGAGTAGACCGGCGTGGGTGCCTCGCAGCTCTGCAGCCCGGCGGTGTAGGTCGGTACGATGGGCCAGTCTACTTTCAGAACATCGACGCCGTAGCGCGGCAGTCCAAACTCGGCCACGGTGAGAACGACGTAGATCGGCTTGACCCGGGCAAAGTTCAGCTCAGCGTTCTCCTCAGCTATCTCTTTGCCAGGATAGACGAGCGGCTCCAGGAAGAAAGGCACTTCCAGGGCCTGGCACTCGGCCCCTATGCGCTCGACATAGGCTTGCTTGACACGGTTGATCTCTGGGCTATCGAAGGGATTGTAGTACAGCAAGACTTTGATAGCCTGGGCTCCGGCCCCCACCAGGCGTTGTACGCTATACTCGGGGATCACCTCGGGAGCTTTATCGCGACCATTGGCACTATAGCCAGAGCGCTCGTAAGCGAGTATCAGGCCTGTTCGGGGATGGCATGCCCCCAGGGCCTCCAGACCATACTCGGGATCAAGCAGGACCGCGCTCACATAGGGGGAGAGAATGCGTGTGACCAGCAGCTTAAAGGTGTACAGGTCAGAGGCACTGGCCTCCCCGTATGAGCCACGGGCCTTCGCTAAAGCCCGAGCCAGGTTCGCGCGGTGGTCAATGGCCAGGGCTGTAATGATGCCGTGCCCATCGGCACAGGACTGCAATCCCTTCAGCTTATTCTGCAGTTTTTTACTTCCTATACAGCTCAGATATTCTCCTCTATACACAGTATCCTCTCCTCTGTTTACTGCAATCCGCTCCACCTTAGTCTTACTTCATGTTGCCAAACCTCTGCTTCTCAGGTTATCTCACGCAGGAAGACAGGGCGATGCTCCTCCAAAGAGCGTTGAGCTGCCAGGGCAATCGCCACCGGGACGCGGCCATCGTAGCCGCTGACAGGCACGGGGCGGTCATCCAGCACAGCATCGACAAAGGCTTGCAGCTCGGCGGCAAAGCTTTCGGCATAGCGTTCCATGAAGAAATGCGCAGGAAGATCGCGTCGCACGCCATGACGGTCGCTGATTACTGCCGTATTGGGATAGACATTGTCGATGGCGATGCTACCTTCACTGCCGAACAGCTCAATGCGTTGATCATAGCCATAGCGAGCGCGGCGGCTATTGCTGATCGTGGCGATGGCCCCATTGGCGAAACGCAGCATGACGGCAGCGTGGGCCACGTCCCCCGCCAGGGTGATTTCTGGTTCACCCTGGCTATGGGCCAGAGCAAAGACCTCTTCGACTTCACTGCCCAGCAGGAAGCGGGCCATATCGAAATCATGGATTGTCATATCGAGGAACAATCCGCCTGAGATTCGGAGATAAGCAGCCGATGGAGGAGCGGGATCACGGCTTGTAATGTGGAGCATCAACGGAGCGCCAATCTCCCCTTGCTCAACAGCCCATCTGACACGGCGGAAGTTCGCGTCAAAGCGGCGATTAAAGCCCGTCTGTAGTTTGACTCCCGCTTGCTCGACGGCAGCCAGTGCGCGATCGATCGTCTCCAGGTCCAATGCTAGCGGCTTCTCGCAGAAGATATGCTTCCCGGAGCGAGCGGCTTCCTGGATCAGCTGGGCGTGGGTAGCTGTTGGTGAGCAGATCAGGACGGCCTTGATCTGTGGATCTGCCAGAATCTCTTGATAGTTTGAGCAGAAGCGAGGTATGCCGCACTCGCGAGCGCAGGACTCAGCGGCCTCAGCGCAGGCATCGGCCACGGCCAGCAGCCGAACATGTGAAAGACGTCTCATCAAATGATGAGCATGGAGGCGTCCGATCCGTCCCGCGCCAATTAAACCAACGGTCAGCAGTTTCACAGTCATCCCGTCATCCTTTCCTGTGGTTTACCTGCTCTCGTTGCTGGTTCTGGTAGCAAGCTGGCAGGTTGCCAGTATCTTGCGCTCCTGCTGTCTGTCCC
The DNA here is from genome assembly GCF_001748285.1 of Thermogemmatispora onikobensis. Lineage (NCBI taxonomy): Bacteria > Bacillati > Chloroflexota > Ktedonobacteria > Thermogemmatisporales > Thermogemmatisporaceae > Thermogemmatispora > Thermogemmatispora onikobensis. The sequence continues at coordinate 39,848 of NZ_BDGT01000023.1, forward strand.
TCTTCTCGGCAGAGAGTCAGCGGGTCTAGAGGCCAAGCCCATGCAAGTACTGGCGATTGCGCAGGGCACTGAGATAGGGGCTGCCCATACCGGGCAGCACATCCTGCTCGACGACGATCCAGCCCTGATAGCTGCGCTGCCGGAGCCAGTCCACCACTGCAGGGAATGGAACCGTCCCCTGCCCTAGCTCGCAGAAAACACCGTGGCGTAGCGCTGTAAAGTAGTCCCAGCCCTGGGTACGGGCTTCTTGGGCTACTCTTGGTGAGCAGTCTTTAAAATGGACATGCCAGATCCGTGAATCAAAGCGACGCAGAGCTTCCTCGACCAGCTCTGGCTCACTGCTGCCGCTGCCGTAGAGGTAGTGGCCGGTATCGAAAGTCAGGCCAATGAGGCTCGGATCTGTCAGCTCCAGAAAGCGAGCAATCTCCTCGGGTGTTTCCACGTAACCAGCACAATGATGATGGAAGGCTGTGCGTAGTCCCGTGGACTCGTAGATGACGCGAGCAACGATCTCGCTGTTGCGTGCGAAGATGCGCCACTCATGAGGGGTCAGTCCCTGAGCAGGGGAGATGCGTCCAGCGCAGGATGTCCGGAGAGGATCACGGCCATTCTCGTCGGCCAGGAGCAACAGCGGTTGCCAGGCGGCCCCCGTGGCCTGAGAGACCGCTGCGAGCAAGCTGGCGATGCGCAGGGCCTGCTCCAGACCTGTCCGCAGCGTGCTCGGCTCCCTGAGCATCACGGGAACAAAGCCAGCCACGAGTGTCAACCCGCGTCTATACAGCTCTGCAGCCAGGTGATCCGTTGCCGTAGGCAGATAGCCCCAGTCCCCTAATTCTGTCCCTTCATAGCCAGCGGCTTGCAGCTCGTCCAACATCTGCCCCCAGGGGATGGCCGGCTTCTGTGGCTGGGTCTCATCGAACTCCAGCGTTCCCCAGGAGCAGGGCGCGTTTGCTATGTGAATCTTCTCCATTGCCATTTCTTCCCACCTTGCAGCGCAGCAAAAGCGTGACCGGCGATGGTCATCTGCTTTACACCCCGCGCTTCCAGACCACATTGCTCTCGTTCTCCTGCTGCCACGCGCTGGTGGCATCTTCTTCATCGTCTCATCATCGGCTACCAGTTGTCTTCTGTCCATCGCCTTTACCGCTCCCGCCACGGCGAGAGCGCGGCCAACCAGCCGCTCTGTCCCCTGCACCCTTTGACTATAGGAAGTATCGTTCTTGAGTGCGCATCGCTTCCCATTCATGGCGAGCGGCCTGGACCTGGGGGCTAGAGCTTACCTCTGCCACGGTTACATCCCACCAGCTTTCATAAGAGGGCACACTCTCATAGCGGTCGCATGGCACATAAATCACCGTTGTGCGATCCATTGCATGAGCGGTTTCCAGGGCGGCCACCACGTCGGCGGTCTCGCGGCAACGGATCACATAAGCGCCCAGACTGCGAGCGTTCTCTGCCAGATCAACGGGTAGCGGCACCACCTCGGAGCCGGCCTCATCGCCTGGCAAGCGACCATTGCGGGGGTAGACATAGCGTGTCCCGAAGCCACTCTGACCGAGCGAGCGGCTCAGTGAGCCGATACTCTTGAAGCCCTGGTTATCGAAGAGCACGATAACCAGCTTATAGCCCTCCTGAATGGAGGTCACAATTTCTCCATTCATCATCAGATAGGAGCCATCACCGACCAGGACGTAGACCTCCCGTTCGGGAGCAGCCATTTTCGCCCCCAGGCCCCCGGCGATCTCGTAGCCCATGCAGCTATAGCCGTACTCCAGATGAAACTGCTTCGGATGACGTGTACGCCAGAGCTTATGCAAATCGCCCGGCAAGCTCCCGGCGGCACAGACTACGATCCCATCGGGGGAACCATATTCATTAACAGCCCCAATCAGCTCGCCCTGTGAGGGAAGTGGCCCATGACGCAGGCCGTAGATATGTGAGACCTCAGCCTCCCATTCGCAGTGCAGGGCCTCGGCACATTGTCGGTACTCAGGCGACACCTGATAGCCTGCCAGCAGCGGCAACAGCTCATCGAGCGTCGCGCGGGCATCGCCTATCAGCGAGAGAGCCGAGTGCTTTGCCGCATCGAACTCCGACACATTGATATTGACGAACCGCACCGCTGGATGACGGAAGGCGGTCTTCGAGGCTGTCGTAAAGTCGCTATAGCGTGTTCCAATGCCGATAATCAGATCGGCCTCGCGCGCCAGGCGATTCGCCGCGAACGTACCAGTGGCGCCGATCGCTCCGAGATTGAGGGGGTGATCAAAGCGCAGACTGCCCTTCCCGGCCATCGTCTCGGCTACTGGAATCCCCGTCTCGGTCACCAGGCGTTCCAGCAGAGTCCAGGCTTCAGCATAGATCACGCCGCCACCCGCGATAATCAGTGGGCGCTGGCTGGCTCGTATCCAGGCGGCGGCCTCTTCTAGCAGTCGCCGGTCTGGTCGCGGACGGGGAATATGCCAGATCCGTTTACGGAAAAAAGCCTCTGGGTACGTATAGGCCTCTGTCTGCACATCCTGGGGCAAAGCCAGGGTCACCGCTCCCGTCTCCGCTGGACTCGTCAGCACACGCATTGCTTCAGGCAGGGCGGTCAGCAGCTGTTCCGGGCGCGTGATACGATCCCAGTAGCGGCTCACTGGCTTAAAGCAATCATTGACCGAGATATCCTGAGTATGCTCTGACTCCAACTGCTGCAACACTGGAGCCACATTGCGCCGAGCAAAGAAATCTCCGGGCAGCAAGAGCACAGGGAGTCGGTTAATGGTAGCTGTGGCGGCGCCGGTGACCATATTTGTAGCCCCCGGTCCAATCGAGGAGGTACAGGCAAAGGTCTGCAGGCGATTCTTGACTTTTGCATAGGCGATGGCCGTATGGACCATTGCTTGCTCGTTGCGAGCCTGGTAATAACGGAAATCGGGCAGCTCCTGGAGGGCCTGGCCAATGCCCGCTACATTGCCATGACCGAAGATTCCAAAGCAGCCAGCGAAAAAAGGCAGCTCTACGCCGTCGCGTTCTATATATTGATTGCGTAGGAAAGCAATCAGCGCTTGTGCCATTGTCATGCGTCGGCCAATGTGCTCACTCATCGTTCTCCCTCCTCCGGGTAGTCGGCTCGCTCACAGTCAACGCGCTCGCTGGAGGGCAAGCAGAGCAACATGGGTAGTCGGCCCCCCGCGTCTCGCAGCAGCCCCTCCTAGAGGCCACCGTGTTCCTCGACGAAGGCCCGCACTTCCGCGTAGGTCGGCATAAAATCGGCGCAGCCATGCCGCGTCACCAGGATGGCCCCGCAGGCGTTTCCCAGACGGGCAGCTCGATACCAATCCCAGCCCTGCAGCAAGCCGTAGAGCAGGCCGGCAGCGAAGGCGTCCCCAGCGCCCAGAATATTTTGAACGGCTACAGGAAACCCTGGTGCCTCCAGGCAGGACGGCGAACTGTGCCGGTTCTCAGATGACGCCAGGTGAACCCGCGAGCCGCGAGCGCCTCGCTTCTCCACCAGCGCTCGCGGTCCGCGACGCAGCATCTCCTGGATAGCCTTCTCGACATCGCCGCTCACCCGGGCATCGGAGATCTGCGAGTGTGCCACCTGCACCTGTCCAGGATCGCGCAGCAGGGCCGCTTTGATCTCATCCTCAGTACCGATCACCAGATCGACCAGCGGCAGCGTCGAGCGGATCGCGACCCCGAAAGCGCGCTGGTCATGCCACTGGTCAGGGCGATAATCGATATCCAGGACTACCATCACACCCTGCTCGTGTGCCAGCTCGGCAGCAAAGAGTGTGGCGCTGCGACTCGGCTCCTTGCTCAGTCCGGTACCAGTGATGAGCAAGACGCGGCACTCACTGAGCGGCGTCGCCAGCACATCGTCGATCGTCAGCTCAATGTCAGCGCAGTGATCGCGATAGTAGGTAAGCGGGAAGCGGTCTGGCGGCTGGATTCCCAGCACCACAGCGCTACTCCGATACCCTGGCTTGCGCACTATGTAGCGTGTCTCTACGCCCTCACAAGCCAGAAAACGGAGGATAAAATTGCCCACCTGATCATCGCCAACGGCAGTCAACAGCGCCGAGCGTAATCCCAGTCGCCGGGCCCCCACACAGATGTTCGTAGGGCAACCACCAACATAGGCCGCAAAACTTTTAATTTCCTCAAATGGCGCCCCGATGTCGTTGGAGTACAGGTCGAGAGAGGAGCGCCCTATAGCAACAAGATCATAAGCACGCTGCCGCTGCTGCTCTGGCTCCATCGACAAGCCTCCCTCGTAATCTGATCACCTCTGGCCGAATGGACACGCTCACACTTACCGCTCTGGTTTATCCAAATCAGGAGAGCCTGACTCAACCCTGCAGCGCACCCTTGGGGCCTGACTATCAGCCCCATCCACTGCGTCAGCCCGCCTGGCCCTCTCCTGCCGCCATCGTGCGTCTCAGCACGCTTGCTTGATCTGTCCTGCGGACAAGCGCTTGTACGACCGAGCCAGGCGAGCAAGGGTAATAGCTCTTGCGCTCTTACCTGCCCACAGTGCTCTGGCCGGATGTGAGCCGGCCCAACGGTCGCCTGGCCTTCCTCTGCTCTCTCCTTCTGTTCACCTTCCCGTCGCAGGGCGAGAGGTCGGTGGCGGAGCGGTGCTTTCACGCACCACCAGCATCGGGGAAAGGACATGATTGCAGCCCTCTTGATCATGGAGCAGATCAAGCAGTACCTGCATCGCCAGACGCCCAAGCTCGATACGAGGTTGACGCACCGTGGTTAAGGGGGGGCTAATATAGCTGGCCATCTCGATATCGTCGAAGCCGACGACACTCAGCTCAGCAGGGACCGCCAGGCCACGACGGTAGCAGGCCATTAGGATTCCGATGGCCATCATATCATTCTGGCAGAAGACGGCAGTCACTCCCGCATCGAGCAGGCGCTGAAGCGCGCGGCGTCCACAAAGAAGATCTTCCTGGGGGGAAGCTTCTTCTGCCGCTATGATCGTCACCCACTCCTCACGTGGCACCAGACCAGCGCTAGCCAGAGCGGCCTGATAACCTTCCAGCCGTTGGCGGCAGGAACGCGGGCGGCTATGTGTGCCTAGATAGCCAATGGCGCGATGGCCGAGAGCCAGCAGGTGCGCAACCGCCAGCTGCGCCCCTGCAAAATCATCGACCGCCACCCAGTGGAGCAGCTCATACTGCGACTCAGCCTGGCTGTTGATCAACACCGTCGGTACGCGAATCTGATCAAGTCGCTGCTTATACTCCCCTGTAATACGCGAAGAAGCCACCAGGATGCCGTCAACACGCCGGCGATGGAACGTCTCGATCACCTCAATCTCCCGCTCGGGATCGTTATGCGTGGCGCTCAAGAAGACGCTTAGGCCAGCCGAGCGTGCGACCTCTTCGACCCCGCGCACAACCTCACTCAGGAAGGGATCGGCAATTGAGGTTACCGCCAGGCCAATCGTGCTGGTGCGCCGTGTTTGCAAGCTTTGGGCGATCGCATTGGGTGTGTAGCCCATCTCCAGCGCCAATTGTTGGATACGCTTCCGCGTCTCTTCGCTGATCAAGGGGCTATCGCGCAAGGCGCGCGAGACGGTGGTATGGGAGACGCCGGCCACTCGCGCAATATCGGCAATGGAGATTTCACGCGAGCGTTTCGCTCCAGCAACTCGACTTGTGGCAGATGAGCTGCTCACTCTGCTCCTGTTCCTCCTGCTTCCCGATGCCAGCCGCTCTGGCTTTGGTTTTGCACACGTGTGCATTAGCAGTATAGTGGATGGCCTGGGTTCCTGTCAAGGGGGGGTTGCCGCTTTTTTTTGCCGGCAACAGAAGTTTTTGTCTGAGAGTGTGCTATCCTGAATGAATGGGCGAGTTTGTGCTTACAATCAGGGGGAAACTATGCATGTCTCTAGTGTGGAGGCCAGCGGCATCCTTACACCGCAGCGTGGGGGTTTTTTGGCTGCACCTCCCTATCCGTTTACGCATGCCTTGTCCGCTTATACAGGCTGCGCCTATGGCCAGACAGCGTGTGGTCAGTATTGTTATGCGCGCTTCTTGCCAAACTGGAAGACTGCTGGCCTGGGTGTTCCCTGGGGTCTGGCTGTGCAGGTGAAAATTAATGCCCCGCTGCTACTGGAGCAGACACTGGGTCGTATGTCCCCCGAGCGACGGCGCGGTCTGCGCATTTTTATGAGTACCACCACCGATCCATACCAGCCGCTTGAGCGGCGCTATCAGGTGACACGCCGCTGTCTGGAGGTCTTTGCTTCTTACCCTGACCTTGATTTGTTGGTGGTGCAGACGCGCTCACCACTGGCCGAGCGCGACCTCGATCTACTGCACCAGATTCCTTATGCCTGGCTTTCGGTGACGATCGAGACGGATGATATGGCCTATCTGCGCCAGTTGGGCGGTGGGCCTGCGCTGGAACGCCGCTGGCAGCTGATACGCCAGGCCAGTCGCCTGGGGGTAAAGACGCAGATTACAATTAGCCCTTGTCTGCGTTTTACTGATGTCGAGACCTTTGGAGGTCGGCTCCTTGAGAGCGGTGCACGTCGTTTGCTGGTGGATACGGTTGAGGGCGACGGCGCAGGCGGTGAGCGCACGGCACGCACTCCTTTTGCACACCTGGAACCGGCTTGGCAGAACACGCAACCCGCACATGCTCTTTACGCCTACCTGCGTCTGCATGGGCCTGGTCGCGGCCTGGCTGTCGGTTGGGGCGCAAGCGGCTTCTGCGGTATCGCTCCCCGCTCCTAGCCTCCTTCTTTTCACTGCCGTTGCATACCAGCTGGCAAGGGCCTCGGCTCTTTGAGGCGTGCCTGCGCTGATGGTGTGGAAAATGGATGCTTGTTCGCCAGGAGAAAAACATGTTATAATTCGACATCCCTTTTGCAGCTATATGATGGTAATATCTCACTGTAATGAGGGCTATTTCGCAAGGGATGCTATGCGTCGTTACTGTCCCAATCTCTCTTTGATAAGGAGTAAGGAGGCGCACCTGTGGCTGAGTTGATCAGTACGAGCGACTTCGCAAGCGAGGGAGAGCAGCGGGCAGCTGCGGCCTTGCGCCAGGGGTTGCCCGCCTCGTGGCTGGTGATCTGTAATAAGGTCTTTCCAGCGAAGAATGGGAAATCCTTCGAGATTGATTTTCTAGCAATAGGCCAGCGCTGGATCTTTGTGATCGATGAGAAGTCCTGGCAGGGTCCCTGGCGGGGCAACGAGGAGTTCTGGACTCGGGCCGATGGGACATCAGAGCGGAGTCCGCTGGCAAAGGTCGATTACGTGGCTAAGGTGGTGGCCGGCTCCCTGCGAGAAAAAATCCCTTCTCTGAGGGGGAACGAGCACTTTGTGCAGGGCGTTGTCCTCCTCTCTTCGCCAACTGCTCAGCCGGTGATTCACGATGTGCGGGCTTCGACGGCCCTTTTTAGGCTGGACGAGGTGTGCGAGCGCCTGCAGGAGTTAGATGAACACCAGGGCAATCCTTTGGTCGGTCAGTTGCATTCGCTGCTGAGAACTACGCTGACGGGCCTGCCCGCGCGCCCCAAGCTTCCACGTCAGATCGGCACTGGGTTTCAGATTGAGGAGGCAGAACAGGTACGTCCGAAGCTCTACCGCTGCCGCGCGCTCGAGAAGGTTTCTGGGACCAATCGACCTCGCATTGTTATGCTCTATGAGCTTGATCTCGATCCACTAGAACGTCAGGAGGCGCAGGAATTCTATACGCGCACGTATAAGGCGCTGGAGCAATTACAGCCAACAGGCCTGGTGCCGCGAGCCGAGACCCCTTTCCCTTGGTCAGATAGGTTTATGGTGGTAGCTATTGTTCCACCCGAGGGTGAGGGCCGTGCGTTGAGCGCTCTGCCGCTGCCGGAGACGCGCGAGGAGTTTCTGAAAGACCTGCAAATGGCGGCTATAGCCTTTAAAGGGTTGGCCCAGATCCATGATCAGGGCGTCCTTCATCGCGCGTTAACTCCCGCTGCGCTCATGGTGCAGTTTCCAAAGGGTCAGCCGCCCCGTGTGCTCTTCACCGACTTTTATGCAGCGCGCGTCAGTGGTATGTCCATTGCAGCGAGGCTCGATAAGACCGCAGTCGACGATCCCTACGCTGCCGAGGATGTGCTCATCAGCTACGAGTTCGCGACACGGCAGACGGATACCTTTAGCCTGGCGCTGGTGATGCTTGAGCGCCTCTCCGGTACTCCTATTTCCCTGCTGCGCCCGACAGTCAATGAACCACCATGTCTGCCTGATGACCCCCGCTGGCGGTCTTTCCTTCCTCCTGAGCCATCGGCAGCCTTGTCAGAGCTTTTCCGCTCAGTCCTGCTGCCTTCGCGGGAGGAGCAGCCCCCCAGCGCTGAGGAGCTGGCTCACCGCCTGGAAGAGATCCTACGCCAGGCCCAACAGCCCCAGGTCAGTGAGCTTCCTCAGACCCTGGTGAACGGCAAGTTCGTCGTCCACCGCTTGCTCGGCCAGGGAGCAATGGCCCGTACGTATCTGGTGAGCGAGAAAGACCAGCCAGGACGGGGACAATTGGTGCTGAAACAGTTCTCGCAGCCAACTGAGGCCCATGATCATGCAATTCAAGAATACAAAGCTTTAAAAAATATAAAGAGCAAGTATTTTCCGGCCATCCAGGAGCCAGGGGAAGACCCTCATATTGCGATGGAGTATATCCCTGGCCCGACGCTGCAGCAGCTCGAAGGAGAATTTCCCTGGCCTCTAGAGCGCTGGTGGCCCTTCGCCCAGGACCTGCTGAAGGCCCTGGCGACGCTAGAGGAATATGGCATTCTTCACCGCGACATCAAACCTGCCAATATTATTCTGCACGAGGTCGATAATCATCCAGTCCTGATCGATTTCGGCTTTGCCATCCGGCGAGGCGAAGAGCGTAGCCTGGCTGGTACGCCGCTCTATCTGCCGCCCGAGGCGCTGACTGCTGCCAGTCCGCCCGCCGATTGCGATCGCTATGCGGCTGCTGTCGTGCTTTTTAAGATGTTGACAGGCCAGTTGCCTTTTACCTACAGCACGGAGGGGCAACGTATTCTGCGTCCTGTAGAGGACTTGCCAGGTGCTGATGAGCATGTGCAGCGCCTGGCTGCCGTGCTCTTGCGCGCGCTTGATCCCGAGCCCCAGCGGCGACCTGTCAGCGCTCGTCAGTTTCTGGCAGAGTTGGAACAGGCCGAGCTGGCGGCAGTAGTGGCGGCAGAGGAGACAACGCCGGTCCTTGAAACTGGTCAGGAACGGGAGGCGCGAGTCAATCCCTGGGTGGAGCAGGTGCGCGGTCTCTATCGCAAGAGTGCCAGCGGGAACGCCGACAATCGCGGCCTGGACAGCGACTTTGTGCGTCAGACCTACGTAGAGACGGACCTCGATCGGAAGCTGCTGCCGCTTGTGCTGGCCCGGCGCCCGCTCGCGCTTTTCCTCTCGGGCAATCCTGGCGACGGCAAGACGGCTTTCTTGGAGCAGGTGCGCCAGAAGCTGGTTGAGCTAGGCGCCAATCCCGTAGCAGAGCGCTCCGATCAAAGCGGCTGGGAGCTGGTCTATCAGGATCATGTCTTCCGTAGTTGCTACGATGCTTCTGAGGCCCACGGCGGGTTGAGCGCCGATGAGCAGCTTACGCGCCGGCTCCAGGAGTTGGAAGGCTCCGAGCGTCCAGCGGCAGCGCTGACAGTGCTGGTGGCTATCAATGATGGTCGCCTGGCCGATTATTTTGAGCGCTACGGTGAGCGCTTTAGCTGGTTGAAGAGGCAGCTGAGTCGCTCCCGCCGCAGTGAATCGCTGCGAGAGCAAGAGGTCTGGCTGGTCGATTTGAAGCGACGCGCTTTTGTGGCCTTGCCCGGCGAGCAGGCGCGGGAGCGCTCACTCTTCCACCGCGTGCTGAATAGCCTGGTGGCAAAGGAGCACTGGACGATCTGCCAGTCTTGCACTGCCGAGGCCATCTGTCCGATTTATCAGAATGCACAGATGCTGCATCAGAACCGCACCAAGCGGCGGTTGGAATTCCTCTTGTTGCTGCATCATCTGCGCCACCAGCGTCATATGACGATGCGTGACCTGCGTTCGGCTCTGGCCTTTCTGATCACAGGCAATCTGAGCTGCAGCGAGGTGCATGCTGCTCGCCAGGGCGAAGATGGGGGAGCGGCTTTGCTAGAGCGCGCGTGCTGGCAGAGCGCTTTTGCTCCCGCCGAGGTTGACGATGAGCTGCTGCGCGATCTGCGGGCGTTTGATCCTGCACGCTTTCCTCAGCCTCATCTGGATCGCTTCCTGCATTTCCATCAAGGGTCATCAGATGCCCTGCTGCGCGTTGAGTTGATGGCTGACGGAAAAGATTTGCCGCGCCAGCGTTTCCGCGAAGAGCGCGATTGGCTGGCTGCCTGGAAGCGCCGCCTCTATTTCTATGGTCCACGTCTGGATGATGAGGATCTGCGTCCAGAACTGCCTTCCGTGCGCTGGCCCGATCTTCTGCCTTACCGCTATGCTCTGCTCTACCTGCAGTTGCTGAAAGGTGAACAGGAAGAGTTGGAGGAGACACGCCGCAAGCTGGCTCTTGGCATTTTGCGGTCGGATGGGATCAACGCCGATTTGCCAGATGGCCATTTGAGTGTGGTGGTGCGCGCTTCGGAGGAGCAGCAACTGATTATTCTGAAGCAGCTCCCGCTGGAGCAGTTCATTCTGGAGTCAGTCGGCACTAGCGATAATGAGGTCGTTGAGACCTTACCCGAGTTCCTGGTACTGCGTCATCGCTCGGGAACGCCTCGTCTGGAGATCTCTCTCGATCTGTTTGAGCTGCTGCTGCGCCTGGCGGATGGTTTGCAGCCAGAGGCTCTAGAGCTGCAGCCGCTGCTGGAGGATCTGCGCCATTTCAAGCATGCGGTGCTGCTGATGGAAACAAAGGATCTTGTGTTGATCGAGAAAGGTCAGCATCTGCACCACTTGACGCAGCGCGACGGTAAGGTGGTCAGAACAGCCATTGCTTGATCTGCTGGAAGGAGGGCCATCGTGAAGGTTAAGTTGCCGAAGGAATTGCGCGGAGTCCGCTTTTCTCTGGTACTGCCCATTGAGTTGAATGATTTCGATATCGAGCTGTTGCTGCCTATCCTCTTCTTTACTATTCTGGCCGAGGGTCGGGGACGCGCTCGTATACCAAATGACCCTCGGACCATCGATGTCTATATTAATAAGCTTAGCCAGCATCCTGCGCTTGAGGGTTTCACCACTCCTCGCGAACGACGTCTGCTGGAACGTCTGGTACGCACTGCCCTGATCACAACCGGGCATACCGGTCGAAAGCGTGAAGCTGAGCAGATTACCTCTATTGTGACTTACAGCATACTTTCTTACAAGCCTGGCTTCCCCAAGGAAGCCAGTCGCCTGCGGAGCGCGGACCTTTTTCTCTACCAGGCGATGCACAGGTACCTGAAAGGCGATCAGGCCCTGCGCCAGCTTCTCAAAGAGATTTTCGGTCGCGGCGTTAAACTCGGCAAGGCGGGCGACCTGGGTGGGGAATACGATGGCACTACTGAGGTAGATACGTTGACGCGCCTCTCGCTGGCCTTTCTCGATGGCTTTGAGAGTGCCCGGCCAGGCTTGAGTCGTGAAAAAGATGCCCATTCCGGAGCCTGTCCCGGACTGACCTACGAGCTAGCGGCTGACCTTGTGCAATATATGTCGGCTTACCACAGGGCGATGCCCATGCCGGCTTTTATTCATCATCTCTTGACCTTGATCAATTTCGAGCTGTTTATCTACACTCTGAAGGTTGTCTACGCGGTGAATGCATTGGTCGCGCAGCCAGAGAGCTTGCCTCCCGCGATGGGCGAGCCTCCGGCCCCATCACCCCCAACCCTCTATGTGGACTTCACCGGCCAGCCTGGCCCCAGCCAGGAGATGGCCCATGCCTGTGTACGCCGCGATATCGAAGCCTACCAGAGCTTTCTCTCGGCGAATCTGCTGCTGCGCCAGCTGCAAAGCTATGTGGAGCAGCTCAGACGAAACAGTCGCCGTCGAGCTCTCATAGATGGCCTCCTTGGAGACGCAACCGCAGGCCCACTTTACCTGCAACGTTTACTGATGCTACGCGACCAACCCAGTATCTATGCTGATATTGAGGCTCACGCCAGTCATGATATTAACAGAATCTTTGAAGAGAATAAAGATCCAGAAGAGCCAGAAAGCACACTAGCAACAAAATACCTGGATGAGCTGCTCGCCAGCGCTGAGAGCGATTTAGATGGCCTGGTCATCCTGCTGAAAGAAGGCCAGCGCGATGCTACCCAGAATTTCGTGCGCTGGTACTGGAGCACTGGAGGATTGACGCGCACTGAGGGGCTGCTTCGAGGGCAGCTCAAATATCGCCCATCCTGGCAATATGCTCCGACCAACGATCTGTTGGCGGTTCTGGTGCAGCTTGCCGCTGCCCGTCTGAATGGCAGCGAGAACGGCCTGAATGGAGACCAGAGCAATCATGGTCCCACGCCCATCCGCCTGCAGGACTTCCTGCGCTTCCTCGACGAGCGCTTTGGGCTGCTGGTTGACCGTCCGCCCGCTCCTTTTGTGGGCGCCGAGTATACTGCCGCGGCCCAGGAGAATCTACGGGCGATGCTGCGCCGCCTGCGCCAGATGGGTATCTTCCGCGACCTCTCCGACGACTTCACGGTCCAGCGTCTGCACCCACCGTATGCGGCCACATCCGCGCTAACCAGCTACTACTAAGAAGCATTGAGCCTGGAAAGGGTCTACCTATGGTAATCTCTTCTCCACAGAGCGAGCTGAAGATCGAGCTACTGGCCGAGGCGCTGCTAAAAGAAATCAGGGGGACAAGCGCCGGCCATTGTGCTCGTATTGACTTCCTGGAACTGGACGATGCGCTGCCCCTCTGCCAACGGCTACGCACAAGTGAGCAGGCAAAGCAGGGAACCATGTTCCATATCCTGGCTACTGAACGCCAGCCTGGACCCGATGACTTGCTCTTTATCACACCTGACCGCGCGATTGAGCTACGCAACCGCAAGATTGGACGCTTCTGCCTCTTCATTCCTGCTGGCAGTGTAGACGCTACTGCCAGCTCGCTGGCCAATGCCTTCGCTCCCATCGATGGACGGGCGCTTTATGAGGCCGCCCTCCAGCAGCTACGGCGCCGACTCCAGGAGCGCTCTCCCGAGGCCGCCGCCCAGGTTCAGGCAGTTTTTAGCCACCTGCGCCGCTGGCCTGGCTTAAGCTATGAGCGACGCCTGGACTTCGTTATCGCCGTCTACGCCCATGTACAGGATGGCACGGCGGAGACGATTGGCCTGGAGCTCTGGCGGGTCGGCCTCATCAGCGATGCACGCCCCGATTTCGTCAATTTTCTGGAAGCCAATCGGCGCCTGACGACGCTGTTAGCTCGTCCCAAGAAGTTCGATGCCACCCTGGTCGAGCGTGTGCAAGAGCTGAAGGTGGAGAGCACAACCGCCACAGAGCTGCTGCGCTTCCTCCAGGGCAAAGCCCTCAGCGATGTGCATAACTGGTCACGCGCTCTGGTAGAGAAAGAGCTGACGCTCGATCGTTGGGAATTCGTCCAGCATGAAAAGAGCGACCTGCATAAATTTGAGGTCGAATCTTTCGTCAATGCCAAAGGAGCAGTTGAACACTTCTGTCACCTGGCTCAGCCAGACGGCGTTGGTGGTGCCCTGTACGCTTACTACGGAAGCAACGGTGATGTGGTGGTACGCTGGAAGTGCAAGCCAGATAAGCCGCGCAACCTCGGCGGCTGGCGCGTGGCCATCGTGCCCCAGGACAGCGAGCCAGGTTTCCGCGAAAGCCTGTGGGAGCAGGACTTCACCCCTGGGCGACGCAAGGTCACGATCAAGCTAGAGAAGCTGGGACTCGATAGCGAGGAGCTGCCCGATTATCTGGTCTGCGTGCGCATCGCCCCCTTGGGGCCTGACGGCAATGAGATGGTGAAGGACAACGATGGGGAGAAGCAGCTCTATTACGAAGATAGTCTCGCGTTCTACTTGACCCTTGATCCAGCTCACCTTCCTCCCGAGCAGACTCCCCGCGAAAAGCGCCAGACTGTCCCTACCCTTTCCTGGGGACGGCTCAAAGTCGGTAGCGAGGTCCGCGAGACAATCCTGGAGGAAAGCCTGCCCCAATGGCAGAAGGAGCGCGCCTATTTCAGCCTGCTGCTCAATGGCAAGCACCGACTGACGCTGACGCTGAGCGAGACGCTGCAGCAGCTGGAGCAGCGCGTTCTGAAGGAACCGGCTCAGGGTGGCTGTTTTCTTCTGGAAGTTGATGATCTGCAGCCCGTCGATGGGGAAGCTATTCAAGCGTTTCAGCTTGCCCCTGGCGAAAGCGAGAGCTGGCAACATTTCTGGCGCCAGCGCGAGCTGTTCTTCCGACGCCTGCGCCAGTCCGAGGGACGCGACCTCATCGAGGTGGCCGATTGGAGCAACAGCCCTGAGCTGGCCGACGCCGCTGTCCGCTACGCTCAGGCTTACCATGACCTGCTCCAGGACCTGCGAGCACGCGCAGCTGATGAGAGCGAAATCAAACAGGCTCTCTCGATTGACAGCCTGCTCATCCGCTTTCTACATCAGCGGCAGGCCGAAGAGGCCCTGGTCATCCTGCCAACCCACCCGCTGCGTGCCGCCTGGTTTGCCGGCTACACCCGGCTGCTTTCCTCCTGGGAGGAGGAGCTGCTGGAACAACAGGAGAGTCAGCGTAAACAGAAAGTCGATCTGGAAGCACTGCGCCTGCTCGTCCCGGCCAACGTCCCTCCCTTTGCCTACCACGCCGCCACACCGACGGTCTTCATTTTCTTCCAGAATCTGCTTTTCTTCCACGGAGTGGCGCTTCCCGCCGATGCCCCTGATCCGCATCGGCGTTATACCGACGTCGCTACTGTGCTCAAGGCCAGCCCGGACCAGGCCGTCCCGGGCGATATCCGTCCTGAGCGGCTTGGCGAGCATCTCAAGCTCTTTCAGGCCCTCCATCCCTACGCCAATCCGCTGGTCTTGACGCTGGTGAACCCGGATCGTGGCGCGCTGCTGGGCGAGGCCCTGAAGGGTCTGGCCCCCTCGCAAAATGAAGCGGAGGAGACAGAGCTACCAGTCGGCACCCTGCCCCTGCTCCAGATCACTTCATACAGCGAAAGCTGGCAGAGCGGCACCTTGCAGACTCTGGCCCAAACGCTGCAACAGCATGGCAACTGGCTCTTCCGAAACGCAGGCTACCAGACAGACCATTTCCTGCCGGCCCTCTCAACCACCGCCCGCCCGCTGCGCCTGTTGCAGGAAGGAAAGCAAGAGCCACCCGAGGCTCACCTGGCCATCGTCAGCGACCTGATGCGTCCTCGCGTCGTTGCGACGTCGACGCCGGGCGCGTCCTCGCCGAGCAGCACAGTTAGCAGCTTCTCCCTCTATGGTCTGCTCGCACGCTTTATCTCTCAGTTCAGTCAGGAGAACGGTACCTTGCTCTGGCGCTACCAGATCAACACCTTCGGCGGTAAGCCCCTTCCTCATCCCGAGGGACCACGCTATAGCGAGACACTAGTCAATCTGCACACAGCGCTTCTGAAAGCCGGTGGCTACTTACTCAGCGGTAGAGCGGAAACTCAGCCCACTCTGGAGGTCGCGCTCACGGACAAGCGCCGCGCTCTGCTGGAGAAGCTGCATCAAAGGACGAACTGGGTCATTACTCTGGACCGCTTCTTTACGCTGGACTACTACGACTCGCCCCACTTGCCCGGACTGGAGGACATAGCCCGTAAGTATGTGCTGGACTATTCGCCTGAGTTCACCGAAGGGCTGGGCCATCGCATGATGGTGACCACCTCCTGGCACCAGGAAATCAGCTCGATGCTCGCCCAGGCTATGGACGAGTTGGGCTTCTCGCAAATCGAGGAGAGTGTCAGCCACCTGCTGCACTACTTGAAAATCATCTCGGGACGTCTGGCATTGGAAGCACTGGAGTCCCCAGCCAGCACCGCCGCCGCCGTGGGCCTGGGCGTGGTCACAGCCTGGCTCCAACGCCAGGGCCGCCTCAAGCAGGCCGTCCTGCTACCCGTCGACCTCTACCCGCGTATCTTCTCACCGAACAGCACAGGGCAACCCGTCCAGAGCGAGCGCCGCTGCGACCTGGCACTCATCACCCTGAAGCGGAACATTGTCGAGACGACTTTTATCGAGGTCAAGTGGCGTCGTGGCACCGCCCCACTTGAGCGCCTGGCCGCCGATATGGCCTTGCAGATGGAAACGACCGCTGAGACGATGCGTCAGCGCTTCTTCGATCGTCAGCAGCTCGATGGCGCCCTGCAACGCGCCTATCTGGCCAATGTCCTGCGCTTCTACTTCGAGCGCGCCCGTCGCTACCAGCTTTTCAATCCCGAGGCCGAAGGCACTTTCCTGGAAAACCTGGCCCGCTTCGAAAAAGAAGAGCTGGACTTCCGTCCCAGCTATGAGGGCTATATCGTCAGTCTTGAGAGCGAGCCTCGGAAGCAGCCGCTGATCATCGGAGACGCCCGCATCCGCCTGCTGACTGCCAGCGACTTCCAGAACCTGCCCGAACTTTTACAGGAGCCAGCCCTCAATCTCGAGGAAGAGGCCCTGGTCTCCGAGGAGTGGGCAGAATGGGAGCAACAGATAGGAGAAGGAGACGCATTCACCGCAGAACCAGCGGGCCAGCCAGCCGCTGAGCCTGGTCTTCCATCCAGACTTGAGCGGCAGTTAGAGAAACTCGGCAGGACAGAAGCAGAGAACACGTTGCTCATTCGCACCGGCCAGAAAGAGAGCCAGATGGCAGCCGGGCCTGTCTCTATGTCCACACGCATTCAGCTGGGGCAGGCCGCCAGTGGCCCAGTTTACTGGAAGCCGGGCATCCAGGGTAGCCCGCATCTCTTCATCCTGGGTATCCCCGGACAGGGGAAATCGTGGACAATTGAGCATCTACTGAGTGCCCTAAGCCAGCAAGGCGTCCCGG
The DNA here is from genome assembly GCF_001748285.1 of Thermogemmatispora onikobensis. NCBI lineage: Bacteria > Bacillati > Chloroflexota > Ktedonobacteria > Thermogemmatisporales > Thermogemmatisporaceae > Thermogemmatispora > Thermogemmatispora onikobensis. The sequence goes on from NZ_BDGT01000023.1 coordinate 56,791, forward strand.
CCCTGGTGCTGGACTTCCACGGCCAGTTCGCCGATCCCCAGGGGCGCTACTTCCAAAGCGTTCATCCGCAGGTTCTCGATGCAACGAAGGGTCTGCCTTTCAGCCCCTTTGAATGCAGCGTCTCCGGTCCAGCCTGGCGATCCAACGCCCTGGCAATTTCCGAGATCTTCGCTCAGGTCGCCGGGCTTGGAGAGATGCAACGCGATGTCATCTACACGGCTATCCGTGACGCCTACCGGGTCCACGGCTTTGAGGATGAACTGAGTGCCCAGGAACGCAGCGCGTTGACTTATCCTTCCCTCTACGAGGTCTTCCATCGTATTGAGCGACTGGAGCAGCAGCGCCGGGTGGGTCACGTGACCGCACGCTGCCGGCCATTGCTGGAAATGGACCTCTTCCAACCCGCAGAGTCCCCTGCCAATCTCTCCTCGCTGATCGGGCATGGACTGGTCATCGACCTGCATCAGCTCTACGCGGAGCTGCTGCAGCTCAGCGCCGGCGCCTTCCTCCTGCACAAGATCTATAAAGACATGTTCCACTGGGGCCCTGCCGAGCGGCTGCGGCTGGCCATCGTCCTGGACGAGGCCCATCGCCTGGCCAAGGACAAGACCCTGCCCAAGCTCATGAAAGAGGGACGCAAGTTCGGCATCTCAGTGATCGTCGCCAGCCAGAGCCTGGGCGATTTTCATCCCGAGATTCTCAACAACGCCGGCACACGCATCATCTTTCGCCTGAACCATCCCGAATCGCGCAAAGCCGCGGGCTTCATCCGCGCTGGCCAGGCCAAGCAGGTCGCGGAGCGGATCGAGCAACTGAGCGTCGGCTCTGCCTACGTTCAGACCCCCGAAATGCGGCAGGCCCTGATTGTGCGTATGGGAGCTGGCTCCTCATAAACAAGCTCCCGCGTCAAGGGCGGGAGGAATAACAGACAGACGGGTCCTGTGGCAGCAGGAAAGCAGGCTTACAAGGCTGCTCATCAGCTACCAGCAGGACCCGTCTGCAGTCTGCTCCCTCCCCAGCAGCCGCGGAGCATATCCTTCCGATCGCGTTCCCGACAGACCCCTCAAGGTCTCCATTCACAGAGGTCGACGCACCACGTTGGAGCCGATCCCCAGACGCCAGCCGGTATAGGGATCGATCACAATCTCCTCCAGCGCGCTGCGATCAAGGCCGTTGAACTGCTCGGGCTCCGCCTGGATCTGTTGTAAATCGGCTCGCACAAAGAGACTATTGGTCAGCACCGCCGCAGTCAGACGCGCCTGCTGCAAATTGGCGCCGCGACAATCGGTAGCGTACAGATAGGCCTCGGAGAGGTCGGCGCCTTTAAGCAGCGCCTCTACCAATGAGGCTCGGCTGAGATCACAGCCACTCAGATCAGCACGCGAGAGATTGGCCCTGGCGCAGTCGACCTTGCTCAGATCGGCCCTCCTGAGCACCGCCTGGAACAGATACGCGCGATTCAGGCTGGCCCCTCGGAGATTGGCCTCATGGAGGGCCGCATCAACCAGATTGGCGCCATAGAGCGAGGCCCCACAGGCATAGACCCCGTTCAGATTGGCCTTACTCAGGACGGCCAGATTGAGACGCGCCCCACTGAGATTAGCCCCACTCAGGTTAGCCTCGCGCAGATGAGCGCCGACCAGATTGGCCCCACTCAGATCGGCGCGACTCAGATCGGCCTCGTCCAGAATTGCGCCGCTCAGATCGGCCCCACTCAGATCAGCCCCAGAGAGATTGGCACGGCTCAGATTGGCCAGACTCAGGCGAGCCTGGCTTAAATCACAGCGCCGCAGATCGACCCCAATGAGACCAGCCTCAACCAGCACCGCCCCGTGGAGATCGGCACCCCGTAGATCCACTCCTCCCAGATCCGTCGAGCGCAGGTCAGCCTCACGTAGCGAGGCCCCCAGGAGATTCGCCCCGATCAGATTGACCCCGATCAGGAAGGCTTTACTCAGGTTGGCCCGGCTGAGATTGGCATGACTGAGATCAGCCTTACGTAGATAGGCTCCACAGAGATAGGACCCGCTTAAATTGGCCTCCGAGAGATTGGCCCCGCGCAGATTGCCACCACTGAGATCTACCTTCTGCAAATCAAGCCGACTCAGATCGGCCCCATCAAGCATAGGAACGCGCTCCTGCCGGTAGGCCTGGACGATCTCCACCAGGGCCTCCTCGCGTCCGAGTCCTCCTAACTGCGGCTCAACCTCAAGCATACAACTTACAATCCTTTCCTCTGAATGATGCCACGCTGCTCCAGATCGCTCAGCAGCTGGCTCACTACCTGCGGCTCCTTGCCCATCAGCTGAGCCAGATCGAGCAGCCGGCGCCGGCCATCAATCAGCAAAAAGAGCTGACGATGGGCGCGCGAGAGACGATACTGCTCGATCAGAAGCAGAGCTTGCTGGAAGGGCAGTACAGGATAAGGCACCGCGTGGTAGGAAGCATCAGAAGAACGAGCACCCTGCTGCCCCGGCTCGCTCGCAGCCACCCCCGGCTGAGAGCCACGAGCCGCGACAGATGGCGGCCCTGACGAGGACGCTGGCGTCGCTGGACGCGGCGGCTGTGTAATGCCAGCAGCCAGCCAGGCCAGTAACTGTTTCGTTGCCTCATCAAGTACCACGGGAGTAAAACTATAGCGACACCTCCCCCAGGTACTCAGCCAATTGAGCGCGGCATGATCTTTGCGGCGACCAGCGCTGGCCTGGGTGACCTGACCTTTCACAAAGGTGATCACTCCTTCCTCGAAGAGGTCGCCAGTTCCTCGCCAGGCCGTGAGTGTGCCGCTGCCACGCGCGAGCTGGATCAGCTGAATAATCGTGACCAGGTGATCCGTCACGCCTTCCTGCTCTGACATAAGCCTGCTCCCCAGAGAAACCAGCCATAACCGTCACACCCCAGATCAAGACATCCTTGCCAAAGGACGTACGAGCCTGGATAGCGCCCTCGTAGCAGAACCAGACCATCCGGAAGAGAAGAAAAGGAAAGCAATGCCTTTGCTCAAGCAATTCCATTCTGTCGACGCAAATGCCCCTTTCATGATCTGGGGTCTGTTATCTCTGCGTCGCTCTCTCGCTGGCCCTTGGGCTAGCCAGCCAGTCACACCGGGTCCTAGCGATTCGCTACATGCTCGTCCTGTAAAGGAAACGCTCCGGCAGGAGTGGTTTGACGGAGCTGACGCGCCTGCTGCAGGAGTCGTTCCTCTGAGAAACCGGTTACTGGGCGGATTGCATAGTCAGTCGGACTGGTGTTATCCTGCCCACGCGGCAGGCCGAGCAGGTCAAAGAGGGGCGTCAGAGCACAACACAGGACCAGATTGAGCACCAACCCGGCGAAGGCAGCGTAGACATGGAACGAGAGGCCCCCCAGGGTCAGGGAGTAGACCGTTCCAAAGTTCTGGGTAAGGACCATCCAGGTGCCAAGGACCATACCTCCAGCCCAGCCGCAGATCAGGGCCAGGTGGTGGAACCAGCGCGTATAGAGGCCCAGGAGCACCGCAGGCAGGATCTGAATGATCCAGACATTGGCAAACAGCTGCAGATTAATGGCGAAATCCGTCGGGAAGAAGAGAATGAAGAGCAAAGCTCCAAACTTAATGACAAGGGAGGCCGTCCTGGCTACCGCCGATTCCTCACGCTCTGTACAGTTGGGATGGAAATATTCACGATAAATGTTGCGAGTAAAGAGGTTAGCCGCTGCAATCGACATGACACCAGCGGGAACCAGGGCGCCAATGGAGATGGCAGCAAAGGCGAAACCGGCCAGCCACGGCGGCAGCATGCTGGCGAAAAGCGCTGGTAGAGCAATATTGGTCTTGTAGAGAGGAGATGGCTTAATACCAGCAGCAATAGCCATAAAGCCAAATAAGCCGATGAGCGACTGCAGGAAGGTATAGGCCAGCAGGAATGGCAGCGTACGCTTCAGCGTACGACGGCTATTAGCGCTCAGCATCGCGGTAAAGGCGTGCGGATAAAGGAAGAGCGCCATCGCAGAACCAAGAATGAGGGTTGAAAAGGTGCTGTACTGCGCAGGAGAGAGCGTGAGCTTATCAGCAGGAACAGCAGCAAAGATACGCGGCAACCCTCCGAGGCGGAGAGAGATGATGACAAAACTCACAATGGCTACCAGCCAGATAGAGAAGTCCTTAAAGATAGCGATGAGGGCTGGCCCACGCAAGCCGCTGACATAGGTGTAGAGAGCCAGGATCAGGAAAGCGATGAAGAGAGCCAACTCGACATTGATCCCCATCTGGGCAATACAGACCTGGATACCGTAGATCTGGATGGCGATGTAAGGCATGGTGGCCATGATGCCGGTGACCGCCACTACCAGCGCCAGGGCACTACTACCGAAACGGTCACGCACAAAATCGGCTTGAGTAACATAGCCACGATGGCGAGCAATGACCCAAAAACGAGGCATCATGATCAGGGCAAAGACAAAGGCCAGGGTCAGATAGGGTGAAGCAAAAAAGCCCTGTGCCCCTTGGGCATAGACCAGAGCCGGCACCGCCATGAACGTGTAAGCAGTGTAGAGGTCACCGCCAATGAGGAACCAGGACACCACTGGTCCAAAGCGCCTTCCCGCCAGGGCCCACTCCTGAAGCCGGCTCAGATCGCCAGGCCGCCAGCGCGCGGCCAATAGGCCCATGATAGTCATTACTATGAAAACGCCTACAAAGACCGCCAGCATTCCCCATTGAATCATATGTCTCTTCTCCTATGGCACGAGTCTTTCAGGAAAACGCCACATCACAACACTGTGTCCGCCAAATGTGCCTGACCCGCTCCTACTGTTCTCCTGCGTGAAGAGCTACTCAAGTGTAGTGCTTCGTTTCCTTAACTGTATCTTGTGTATAATGTATCCAGGTAATTCCGTCTGTTCCATCCTCTCTCTGCCTGGTTCGTTTTTATCATGTTGTATGCCCTTCGATAAGTGTCAGTATAGCACTACATCAAAGTACGACGGGGGATCATAGCCTTTTTTTCCTAATTCTGTCAAAGTAAGCTGCTTGGGCCTCTCTCGTGAGCCTATACTACACTTGAGTGGTCCAGCCTTGGGGAAAGAGATAATCTTCATTCCTGCACAAGGCAGGGCGATTATGACCGGGGAGAGTGTGACGACGATGCTACCTGAAGAATCGCTCCAAAGGCGGGGGCGTCTCTGGCCTTTCGCGCTCTTGCTCATTCCCTTTCTCACCGCCGTCTGTCCGGCCCTCTACAACCAGGTGGAGCCAACGCTGTTCGGCGTACCTTTCTTCTATTGGTTCCAAATGCTCTGGATCGTTGTCACTGCTGTAGTCGTGGGTCTGGTGGCTTTGTTGACCGAGTAACCTGCCGGCAAGAGACCTTTGGACAGTGGGAAGGAAGGCGTTGGCCTTCCGGCGGCTTGTTTGAGTGGGAACTTCATTGCGCCTGGCTCTTGAGTAGACAGCTCCTCTCTTGTTCGAGGTCCGACTATGCTCTCTTCTTCATCCTATTCCAGCCTGCTTACCTCCAAAGGTCTCTGGTCTGGGGAGCCATCTCCGGGGAGGTCCTCTCTGCTCTGAGCGACCTCTTGTGCAGGCTGCTGATCTTGCTCTCTATCGACAGCTTCTCCCTGGCCGCCGGCAGCCATGCTTGCGTGGCAGTTCTCGATGTGGTATCACATCCCTATGATAGGGCTTACCAGTCTGCCGACAACGAGCTTTGATCATCATCAACGACCGCAGGCACACCGTTCTTCGACTACTTTCGGATTGGGTCATCGCCGCTTTTCCTCCTCTGCATGCTGGCCTTTGCCAGGACTCGTTCTCTCCACGAGATTGTCTCTCCTCTACGCTGATCACAGGCGCCATCGCCCTCACGCTGGTAGGATCACTTTCTCGCCTCCCTCTCCCTGGTCATCTTCTTGCTACGGTTTATTCGTATGAATGATGATGTTTGCCTTGAATAAGTATTGGAGCGAGCGATGTTCGAAGAGCAAGATGAGAACAAAACGGTGCCGCGCCCGGTGTCAGCACAGGCGACCACCTCCTCCGACGCTTCCAATCAGGCGGAGTTAGATGAGGGCGAAGCCAGCGGCAAGATCATGCAGCAGGAGGTCTCAGGTCCGGCCTCCATCCAGGGCGGAGACGCCGCTGCTGCTGGAGCGTCGGTCTCGACCACAGTTGCGGCAGCCATAGGGCTGGCCCCTGTGACAGTAGAGGAACTGCTGGATCTGCAGATTGCCTGGGACCCGCAGCTTTCGCCCGATCACTCCCTGATTGCCTTCACGCTGCAAAGGAACGATCGAAGCACTCAGAGCAGTAAAAGTGCTATCTGGCTGGCCCCGAGTCGCAAAGAGGCTGTTAGTGGGGCGCGACAGCTCACCGCTGGCGAGCATCAGGACTTTCTGCCTCGCTGGTCGCCACGAGGTGATGACCTGGCCTTTCTGAGCACGCGCCACGGTGGTCAGCCTCAGCTCTTTCTGCTCTCGCTTCATGGCGGGGAGGCACGCCAGTTGACTCACCTGCCCAATGGAGTCAGTGATTATAGTTGGCGTCCCGATGGTCAGGCTCTGCTGGTGCATAGTCCTTGGAAACCAGCCGATGACCAGGAAGTCGGTCCGAAGGAGGAGGAGACCGCCCTTGTCTATACGCGGCTTGACGAGCAGTGGGATGGCGTAGGGCATTGGCACGGACGCCGGATGCAGCTCTGGCTCGTTCCTCTGAAGGGAGAAGCTGTACGCCTGACCGCCGAGCCGGTACATCTGGTTCAATCATGCTGGTCGCCCGACGGCAGCGAGGTCGCTTTCTGCGCTAATCGCCGCCCACAGCCCGACCTCAGTACCAGCATGGCCCTCTGGGTTCTGACACTGGCCACAGGACAGCTCCGTCGTCTGACCCCCGAGGAAGGGCTGGCTCAGATGCCTTCGTGGTCGCCAGATGGCCGCTACCTCGCTTACTATTATGCTCCTGATCAGACCGAGACCTGCAATATCACCCCGTGGGTTGTGGCCGCCGACGGCAGCGAGGCGCCGCGTCCAGCCTTTCCTGAGCAGGCCGACTACACCTGTCAGGTCACCATTACCGATGAGCTGCGTCCCCTCAGCGAGTGGCTTGTCCGCCCGCAGTGGTATCCCGATAGCCGCCATCTCCTGGTAACGATCCATGAGCGTGGCCAGGCCCATCTCTACCGCATCGATCATGAGAGGCAGCAGATGACGGCTTTGACCAGTGGTCCGGGGCGCTACCTGAGTCCTCATCTCGCCAGTGATGGCTCGCTGATCGCTGTTGTGCGGGCTGACTGGTTTACGCCAGGCGATATCTGGTCCCTACAGGGCGATGGGTCGCACCTTCAGCGCCTGACAGGTGTCAATGAACGCTTTCTGCGCAGCCATCAGCTGATTCGCCCACGGCGCCTGAGCTGGCAGGCCCCCGATGGCCTGACAATCGAGGGCTGGCTCTATCTGCCGCCGCTGGCCGCTGGTCAGCAGGCCCCACTGATTCTCGCTGTTCACAGCGGCCCAAGCTGCGCTTGGGGCGAAGCCTATGTCCATGAGTTCCAGGTATTGGCTGGCCAGGGCTTTGCCGTTCTGGCAGCCAACCCACGCGGCAGCGATGGCTACGGCGAGGCTTTTCGCCGTCATATTCTCAATGATTGGGGCGGTAAGGACCTGGGCGATCTGCTGGCGGGCCTGGATTATGTGATCAGTACCGCTCCTATCGACGAGAGGCGCCTGGGCATTACTGGTCTGAGCTACGGCGGCTACATGACTGCCTGGGCGATTACCCAGACGACGCGCTTCAAAGCCGCGGTCTGCCGCAACCCGGTGACCTACCTCCCACTCTGTCGCTTGCTCTCGGATCAGGCCCTCTGGTTTGATCTGGCTATGGGCGGCGCCGGTGAGGAGCGCTTTGCTGAACGCTCGCCGCTGGCTTTGGTGGAGCAGATCACGACGCCTCTCTTGCTTCTGCACGCCAGTGATGACCTGCGCTGCCCATTCAGCGAGTCATTGCAGCTGTTTACCGCTTTGCGCAAACGTCGCCAGCTTGTTGAGCTGGTGCGCTATCCCGGTAGTAGCCACGAGATGGATTGGCCAACGGTTGGCACTCCCGCCCAGCGCTGTGATCGCCTGCGCCGTACGCTGGAATGGTTTCAGCGCTTCCTTCTGCAGGAAGCATAGCGCTGCAGGCTGCCGACGCGGGCTTGACAGACAGAGGTCCGGCCTCACCCTGAAGGAGGCTGGCAGCTGCGAGAGGGGAAGCAAAGCTTCCCCTCCTTTCTCGTCTTGTCTTGTTTTGCTCGCTCAGGACGTGTTCAGCAGCCGCTGCCTGAGCGAACGCCCCTCAAGAGTCTCAAACCAGCTTAGCGACCCGGCAAGAAGATGAGAACGATGCAGACAAGAGCCGCTATCGCCAGGAGCAGGCAATAGAGACCACCCAGCAGGCGCGAGAGGGTCTGCACGTTTGGACTCCAGACCAGGCTCCGCCAGGCAGTGGCGCCCGTCACCAGAACAATGCCCAATAGGAGAAGCAAGGCCAGAACGTGACCTTCGATCACCTCAACAGTGCTGCCGACCAGTAGAACCAACGGGGTCGCCACCGCCGAGAAGAGGAGAATACCCGCCAGGATATCCAGGGCCGCCATTCCTAGAAAGCCAGCTTCATCGAAGTGATAGTAGCGCAATCGCGCTGTGGCCCTAACCAGGACGACCAGGGCTGCGATATACACAAGCAGGCTGAGCAGAATAAACAGAAAAATAGGCATATCTCTCGCTAGAAATGAATCTTCCTCGTGGAGTGTTCTTCGTTACCAGCGCTTTCTTGCCCTATGAAGCTGAAACTGAGTTCACTAGAGTAGACGCGCGAGCGACGCCCCGGGTTTCTGCAGCCCCTCTTTTCCCCTAGATACTCGCTGGCTATGGCCCGTGAGGCCCTTCCGATCTCTGGCGCTAGAGCTGCTCACAGGAACGGAATTGCCCTCTGGGAAGCCTGAAGGCCCCTGGCATCCTGTAGTTCTCAACTTTACCCTCTCTAGACACCCCATCTCGAGCAAATGGGATAAGATACCCTAAAGCATTGACATTTCGGAATATAACGGTAGACTTCTATTAAAAGCTCTGCTTTAGGTTCTCCCCGCCAGAAGGCAACGATAAAGGAAAGGAAGGGACCTTATGGAAGAGGAAAGTCCTGCTGCTCAGCTAGCAACACACCCACCATCAGGCCGCGCATTACCTTCCGAGCACTACGTGGAGCGGGTGATGCCTCCTGTCCTTGGGACGGTGGACCTGACAGCGATTTTCTTCGCAGCGATCTTCTACCTAACAAACAGTGCCACAGCTGCTACAGCAGGTGTGGTGTCCTTTCTCTATTGGCTGATCTGCGGAGTAGCCTTTTTTCTCCCCTGTGTCTTGAGCACAGCTCAGTTGGGCCTATTGTTTCCCTACGAGGGCGCTCTCTACAACTGGACCTACCGTACTCTGGGAACATTCTGGGGCTTCTTTGCTGCTTTCTGTGCCTGGCTCCCGGGTATTCTGGCCTTCGTCAGCGGCTTCGGTACCGCTATCACCTATCTTCAAGGTTTGCACCAGGGCTGGCTGACCGCCCCCTGGCAACAGGGAGCAGTGTTGGCCTTTCTGATCGTCATCGGCACCGCTCTGACCGTGCAGCCTCTGCGGGTACTGCAACGGGTGCTGAATGTCACCGTAGGTCTGCTGCTGCTGGCGGTGCTCCTGATTACTGTGGCCGCCTTTGTCTGGTTGTTGACGGGCCATACTTCTGCCACTACCTTTGGCCATCTGGCTGATTGGCAACCAGGGCCAGACAACTTCGTGCTCTTTGGTTTTCTCATTCAATCGTACCTGGGCACCGAGGTTCCTCTGGCGCTGGCGGGTGAAGTTCGCCTTGAGCAACGCCGGCAGGCCATTCGCTCACATTTGCGTTGGGGCAGCCTGCTCGTTGTTGCCAGCTACCTCTTTACTACCCTGGCTGTGCTCGTGGTTCGCGGCCCGCAGGGAGCTTCTGATCCTGTCGCCTTCATTAGCCTGGTCGATCAGGCTTTGGGAAGAATTGCCGGTAACGCGACAGCAGTCTGCCTGCTCTGTTTTTTTATGATTGCTCCGCTGATTTATAATTACACCTTCGCACGCTTGTTGCTGGTCGCAGCTATCGATGGCCATTTGCCGACAGGCCTGGCCAGGTTAAATCGGGCACGCGCGCCAGCCAATGCCATTTATTTTCAGTCGGCAGTGGCGCTGGTGTTCACAGCGCTCAGCTATTTCGTCCTTCCCTACCTTTTCCCGATTGGTCAGCCAGCCGACTTGTCGACGATTATTTTCACGGTCTCCCTGGCTGCGCTTACCCTTGTCTGGCTGATCTCAATCCCGTTCCTTTTCATCGACGTGCTCGTGGCCGCACGGCGCCAGCCAGCGCTCTTCCAGGAGCATCGTATTCTTCCTTATCCACTCTTCTGGCTCCTTGCCCTGTTGGGTACCCTCTCCTGCCTCCTGGCTATCGTGGATACCCTGCTCAATTCCTGGATTCCCGATCTGTTGACCCCTACCGCCTGGTGGCTGGCAGTCGGCGGTACAACGCTCGCCTGTCTTACGCTAGGATTGCTAGGCAGCATGGTGGCGCGCGGAGAGGCAAGCTGGGAGCGCTGGCGAGGGCAGGCTGGTTTGTGACCTTTGCAGGCCAGCCGCTCACCCCACCCCAGGGAAGCAGGCGCCCATGAGCAGCCCACAGCTTGTCTCGCCTGCTTCCCTTGACGATGCATCCAGGTTCAGCTGATGATACTGGACAAGATCAATCTGAAGGAGGCTTGCTATGTTAGAGCCGCAACCACTGGTGTTGAGTGAGGCAGCCCAGAAAGAAAAGCGCAAGCTGCGCAAGGAGCTCTCGCTCTTCTTTATGGTCTGCTTCACATTGACAGCAATGATCAACATCGATACTCTGGGAGCCGTCTCTTCCCAGGGAGGCCAGGTCTTCCCCTGGCTGTTGATCACGGCACTGACCTTTCTGATCCCGTATGGCCTGTTAACGGCAGAGCTGGGCAGCACTTTTCCGGAGGAGGGCGGCATTTATGTCTGGTGCAAGCTGGCAGGTGGGCGCTTCTTTGCAGCCATCGCTTCGATCTTCTATTGGGTCTCTAATCCACTCTGGGTCGGCGGTACTCTGGCAGTGACCACGATCGCTGCTTTGAAGACCTTCTGGTTCGGGAACAGCGATTTGCTCTTCGGCGGAAATAGAGTGAGCGACGCGATCGTTGAGATCGTGATCGCTTTGGTCTTTATCTGGTTCACAACCTGGAGCGCGATTGTTTCTTTGCGCATCGGGAAGTGGTTCTCGACGATCGGGATTATTTTGAAGCTCTCCCTGCTGGGGCTGTTTGTGATTCTGGCTTTGGCTTTCTTCTTCGGGGGTAAGGCAAGCGGCGCTCACTTGAGCTGGGGGGATCTGCTGCCGACAACGAATCTGGGGCTCATTTTCAGCAGCATTATCCCGGTGCTGGTCTTCAACTGGGCCGGTTTCGAGCTGCAGAATGGGGCCGGCGAGGAGATGTTTGAGCCGCAGCGGGATGTGCCCCGCTCGTTGCTGCGCGCCGGCCTGATTGGCGTGCTGGCCTATGCAATCCCAATTCTGGTGATTCTGCTTGCGCTACCGAAAGACCAGCTCTCTAATGTCGGTGGCTTCCTCGATGCCTATCAGGCAGTGGCCAGCATCTTGCCCGCGCCAGTGGCGACGGCCCTCGGCTGGTTGATCGCTCTGGCTCTGATTCTGACTCTGGCCAGCGCCGGCGGCACCTGGCTGATGGGGGCCGACCGTACTTACGCAGTGACGGCTCTCGACGGGGCCGCTCCCCTGATTCTGGGACGCTTCAGCGCTCGCTTTGGTACGCCGCTGGCGACAAATCTGCTTTCGGGTATGGTGGCAACGCTGGCAATGGTGGCGGCAATTCTGGTGACGGCCTTCGGCTCCGGCGAGCTGTCAACGCTGTTCTCGCTGGTGCTGGGCTTCACGATTTCGACGACCGCTCTCTCCTATGCGTTTATCTTCATCTCCTATATTATTTTGCGCTATAAGTACCCGGATGTGGAACGTCCATATCGGGTACCCGGGGGAATGGTCGGCCCCTGGCTGGTGACGTTGCTGGCCCTGGCTTCGGTGCTGGTGACAGCTTATTTCACGCTGGTTCCAACGGACGAAACCGTGAGTGGCTACCAGATCAGCCGCGTGACCTATGAGCTGACTCAGCTGCTGCCGATCGCCATTGTTCTGGTAGTGGCCGTGCTCTTCTATCTGTGGGGACGCTTTGAGCAGCAGCACCTGAGCGCTGGGCAGGTCCCCGGCGAACTGGTCACCGATGAGGCCGCTCCCAGCACCAACCAGTAGCCAGCCTCTCTGAGGGAGGCACTCGACCCTGTTGAGGAGAAAGGACCGGTCACCAGTTACCAGTACCCACTCCTTTGCCGGTGGGCCTGAGTCTGACCGGTCCTTTCCCCGCTCTGCACAAGAAAGTCGCTCGCGCTTTTCTCTGCTCAGGCGCCTTCGGGCACCAGAATGCCGCGCCCGTGCAGGCGCCCGCTCTCCAGATCGTGAATGGCATCCAGGGCCGCCTCTAGCGGGTAGACTACGGTGTGCAGCCGGACCTTCCCCTGCGCAGTCAGGGCCATCAGCTCGACCAGGTCGTTATAGGTCCCGACCAGATTGCCGATAAAGTTGATCTCGGTTGAGATAATATCAATGGTCGGCACGACCAGACGACCGCCGTAGCCGATGACATAGTAGTAGCCGGCCCGACGCAGCATGGCAATCCCACTTTCCAGCGCTCCGCCCTCGCCTACGAAATCCAGGATCACCTCGGCACCCTGGCCTTCGGTAATTTCTCGCACGCGAGCCACCTCGCTGCCATCAGCGCGCACCGTGTGATCCGCTCCCCACCCTCGTGCCAGCTCCAGGGCTTCCGCCGACTTGTCAACAACAATCACCTCAGCTGGGGTCAGGGCCTTGAGACACTGCACGCCGATATGGCCCAACCCACCGGCTCCGATCACCACTGCTTTGGTGCCAGGGTAGAGCAGAGGGATAGCTTTCTTGACAGCATGGTAGGCGGTCAGGCCAGCATCGGCCAGGGCCGCGATGTCCTTGGGAGCCAGCGAGGAATCAAGCTTGACTACCGCGCGCGCGGTGGTCTTTAGAAAAGTGGCCATGCCACCATCGATGGAAATGCCCGGGAAGGCTGAGCTGGTACAGTGCATGTCATTCCCAGCCCGGCAGGCCCGGCAGAAACCACAGGTGATGAGCGGATGTACAATGACCGTGTCGCCAACGGCGACGGTGCTGACCGCCGAGCCAACGGCATGCACCCAGCCGGCATTTTCGTGCCCCAACGTATAAGGCAGCGTTACGCCCGATTTCTCGACCCACTGTCCTTCAATAATGTGCAGATCTGTGCGGCAGAGGCCGGCCCCCCCAATGCGCACAATGACGTCGAAGGGGCCACTGATGGTCGGCTCAGCAACCTCTTCAACCACCGGCGATTGATTGTAGGCATGGAGACGAACGGCTTTCATAGGGGATTCTCTCCTTCCTCGTTGTGCGCTGTCTCTGCGCTCGCGTGCTGGTAACGGGTGCGAAAGAGGGCACTGCACATGGCGGTATTGAAGAGCAGACTCAGGCGCACAGAGCGCAGGCGACGCAGAAAGCTCTGGAGATCACCGGCAGGGATAGGCTCCCCTTGCTCGTCAACAAAAAGGGGACCTCCTGCCCGCAATAACCCTAAAGCCTTCCCACGCTCGACATAGGCCCGGGCAGATTTGCCCAGTGCCGCTAGCTGCAGGGTAGCTCCGGGCAGACAGAGGCAGGCCCTTTCAGTTGCTTCATCCCACGAGAGATCTTCCAAAGTCCGCGTCCTCAACACCTCCCCACTCAGGCCAGCCTGCAGCAAACGACGCAGCAAGAGATCCTGGCGCCTGAGAAAGCCTTTCTTCAGAAAGGTGTGGCGCAGTTCCTGCAGATCGCTGTCCGTTGTGACCTCATCGGGGAAAGCAGCAGCAAAGCTGAGACCATTATTGACCGCTGCCGAGATGGCCTCTCCGGCACAGTGGTCGAGCAGCTGCACCTGGACACTGCTTACCCCTGGCACGGTCCTCGCTCTCTCAGCCAGGTCCGCCGCCATCAGATAGGCAAAGTTGGGCGCACACCAGAAGGTCGGTAGCTTCAAAAAGATGCCGACCTCCGTCCCGCTGATCTCAATTCGGTCGACGAAGCCTAGACGTACCAGCGGCGTATCTAGCTCGGGATCAAGGACATCGGCAATGGCCGCCCAGATCTGCTCTGGCCTGACGAGGGGAGTGTCTACGACTTCTTGGGACGACATAGCTGTTCTCTCTCCTCTTGTCTCGTCTCGCCATCACTATGGGCCTCATGTTCGGGGGAAGCGAGGCGGCGGCCAGGACAGCCACCACGGCGGTACCGCTAGCGCTTGCTCCCGGCAAGCAGGCCGGGCCTCAGCCACCGTCTGCACCCTGCGTGCGCACTGGCCACCGCTACGCATCGCTCAGGCCCCTGTCTCAGCCCTGGCAGAGCTACTGGCCTCGTCCGTCTGGGATCGACTCATCCCTTCCGCACCGGTGCTGGCCAGCTGCTGGACCAGCTCGTCGTTGCGCAGCTTCTGCAGTTGTTGTTCGGGATCAATACCATAGAGGCGCGCCGCATTCAACCCCATAATCTTGCGCTTCACATCGAGCGTCAAATCGACCTTGAACTCGTCCTTGAGGTCTTGGGGCAGCTCGAAGGTCATGAAGCGCTCAACCAGCCAGCGGGGTTCCCAGATGGCGTAGTCGCTGCCGAAGAGGATCTTGTCGGGTCCTACCCAGAAGAGCAGATTGGCCATGATCTCAGCAAAGTAGCGCGGACGCGGATAAATGAACGGCAGAGCCACCGCCAGGCCGGCATAGACGTTTTTCTCCTGGACAGCGATCCAGCAGAAGTCTTCTAGACGGGGCAGGCCAACATGCTCGACGATGAAATTCAGCTCGGGGAAACGGGAGGCCGCGTCATCAACATCAGCCACATCGAAGGCATCGCGGTTGAGCGGGTAAATGGTTGGGCCTTTATGCACATGAATATTGGTGATCCCCAGCCTGGCGCATTCCTCCAGGTAACGATAGGCTTCGGGACTAGAGAGCTTGTAGCCCTTGGAGGAGCCGCGCCACTCCGCCGTGTAGAGCTTGACTCCCTTGATATCCCATTCGCCCTTTTGACGCCGTAGATACTCCAGACCAGCTTCGCCATCACGCGCATCCCAGGCGCCATTGAGGATAAAGCGCTCAGGATAGCGCTGCTTCATGACGCTGTTTTGCTCGATGGTGTTGAAGCCATTGATGAAGAAATCGGTGAGATAGGTGGGCTGAAGGATGGCCATATCAACATAGCCCCTGACAAATTCATCCTGGGCCATACGCTCCGGGCTATAACACTCGAATTCGCTGAGCGGCCAGACATACTCAGCCGGGGAAAGGTTGCGATGATAATCATAGAAGCAGTCGATCCAGCCGCGCCCGTACTGATTGCGCTGATTGGCGGGACTGGCATCCCAGAGGTGCGTGTGGGCGTCAATGATGAAGATCTCTTCGCCCGTCGAGGTGCGAAACATCAGCTGGCCTCCTTTGTGTCCAGCAGGTCAACAGTGACCCACCCTGTCAGGACCCCCATCGTCCGCTTCGCTGACACCAGCCTCAGAGCCAGGTTCGGCCTCCTGTGAATCAGGAGCAAACAAGGGGGGTAAAACGCATTACGCTCCCTATTTCTTCAGAACAGGCGAATCCGTTGACTTGTACGCTTGTCATGCTGTGCTATGGCGCGAGACCTTGCCTGCGCAGACTGATCCGATCGATCCGGCAATCGGGCGAGCAGGAACTGGTCCGGCTGAGCACAGACCGCTTCTCATCCCTTTGCCTACGTTGCCAGCATAGCATAAAACGATATCAGTGTGTAGGTTGCAATTTCATTATTTGAAATATTGTCTCAACCTGCTTGACACTAAGACGCAGCCCAGTATAATCCCAGGTAAGGAAGGCCCTGCTTTAGAAGGAAGGATCGTAGCCACTCCAGGTCAGGAGCCAGGCGTGGCCCGAATCCTCAGCCGTGCAAAGGAGCAACAGAGTCATGGCCAAGCGCTCTCACGCCCACCCTCAACCCCCGGCCCTGCCGCTTTCCGAGTCCAAGCGCGATATCCTGCGCTCGGCGCAGCGCGTGCTTGCCATCCTTGACCTGATCGCCCGTACTCCTGGTGGACTTACTGTTCGTGCAGTGAGTAGACTGCTTCAGCTCAATATCAGCACCTGCTATCACAGTCTGAATACACTGCTGGCCGCCGGCTATGTCGAACGCCTCCCCAGCGGCCACTACGTGCTCGGGCCACAGATCCCGTATTTGAATGATGCCTACCTGCGCACACTCAGCCACGATTGGCCTGCCCCGGAGCTGCAGGAAGACTGGACAGCCGTCGCTCTAGCGCCAGTCCAGCAGCCCTCTCTTCCACAGCGGCTACGCCCCATTCTTCACAATTTGAGCGAGCGCAGCCAGGAGCCGGCTTATCTGGCAAGCTGGCGCTACGGTGAGGTGGAGCTACAGGCCATCGTTGAGCCAGCCCACGCTGAGCGTATTCCAGGCGTCTACATCGGCTATCGCGGCCAGGCTCACGCTCATGCCCTGGGGAAGATTCTCCTGGCTTATAGCTCACCAGCTTTTGTCGAGGACTACCTGGCTCGCCACACCCTGATCCGCCTGACGCAGCGGACCATTGTGGAACGCAGCCGTCTCTGCGAGGAGCTGCACACCATTGCTCATCAGGGCTACAGTATTGATCACGAGGAGCTTCACCCTGATACAGCCTGTTTGGCCGCGCCTGTTAGAGATGCTCAGGGTCGTGTGGCAGCGGCTATTGCTATTTCGTTTCGCAGCAATTTGCTCTCGCGTCGCGGGGAATGGCTCAGCGCCCAGGTCCTACGTGCCGCGCGCCAGGCCAGCGCCGAGCTGCGCCTCGCCAGGTAGCGCAAGCGGTGCCAGCCGGCTTAATGGCCGGCACGCTGGAGCAAATCCCGCCGCCTTCGACTGGCCGCCGGGTCTCTCCTCCCTCGCAAAAGTCCTGTTCAGCAGACAAAAATAGACCGGGACGTACGTAGTTGTTTATAATAGGGGACACAGGAGCTGCTACCATTCACAATAGTGCGGAGAAGAGAGATCAAGCCAGGAGTCTAGTGCTATGGTCGAAACGTTGATTATCGGGGGCGTTATTGCCTTCTTGCTGGCAGGTGGGCTGGGAATCTTCCTCGGCTTGCGTGTTCAGCGCCTGTTCATCGAAAGCGTCCGCAAGCAACAAGCAGCCTGGGAGCGGGCAGAGGAGGCTCGACGCCAGGTCTGGGAGCAGAAGCAGCAGCGTGAGATGGCCGCCCAGAAGCAGAGTCTGGCTAACCAGGTTGAGCAGCTGCGCAAGGCTTACGAGGAGCGCCTCAATCAGGCGATCAGCCAGTTTGGGGTAGAGCTAGAGCTGGCACGCCTGCCCCGGGTGGATGAGACTCCCATTCTCTCGAAAGCTGCCGAGGAGGGGGGGACTATGCCCGCCCATTGGCGGCCTGCTAACTTATATAAGGCCGATCTTTCGCAGCGCGACCTTTCCCATCGTTATCTGGGCCGTGCCGACCTCCGTGGGGCACGTCTGGTTGGCACTAATCTTTCGATGGCCGATCTCTCGCGCGCCTGCCTGGCTGGCGCCGATCTGACAAGGGCGAATTTGACCGGAGCCAATCTTTCGTACGCCGACCTGCGCGACGCCAACCTGAGCGAGGCCACCCTGCTGGTCGCAGATCTCCACCAGACCAATCTGACTGGGGCTCGCCTGGATAATATCTATAGCCTGACAGAGGAGCAGCTACGCTCGGCCATCCGCGGTCCGCAGACCCACAGCGAGGTCGAAGTAGAAGAAACCTCGCCCCGGATGCCGGCAGTCCGTCCAACGCGCATTATCCCCGAGCGTCCAGCCCCAACTACGAGCACAAACGCCTCCCGCTCACGGGGCCAGGACAGTTCTGCCCCAGCGGCAGAAACCACCCCTCCCATGAGCGCAACTGGTATCAGCAGTTCGCGCTCCGGCTCTGCTAGCGCCTCCCCAAGTGTAGAAGAGGCCGCCTCTTCGTTTGCAAGCGCCCTCCAGCCCCCCACAACTGGCTTTCCTGTGAATGTGGAATCGACGTCGACATCGTCGACCTCTTCGCCGCCGTTCACAGCCAGTACGGCGCCTGAACCAGCTTCGGCAGCCACTGCCTCCCCGAGCGCGAGCGCGAGCGCTGAGGAGCAGGAGCAGGGCGAGCCACCGATGCCGGTTGGCTCGCCAGCCCAGGAAGTCAGCGAAGAGACAGGCCAGGAGATGGAGAGCAGCGAGGACTATTTTTCGCCGGAGAGCCTGGCCTATATGATGGAAGAGCGACCAGCCAGCCAGCAGCCGGAGATCCCTGCCTGGCTGAAAGCGCTTGAAACCTCGGCAAATGGCGCACCGCTCAATTTCACTACAGGCGCTGAGACCGAGACCGAAGTCCAGAGCTTCGCCTCGCCAGGCCTTGCCGACGAAGAGCAGCCGATGACAGGGGGAGAGATGCCCCCCGCCTCCCTCTACTCTTCCGAGAGCCTTGACCAGCAAGAGGAGTTTCCTCCCTCTACCACTCTCCCCTGGACGGCCTCTAGCTGGGAACGAGCCTGGAAGGAGGCCGTTGAACGCCTCGGTTCCTTCTCGCCGCAAGAGACAGACGCGACTAACAAGGAAAGCAATCAGGATGTTGAGGAATTGAGAGCCAACCCGACCCCGTTCGCCTTCCGTGTGCCGGATACAGCCTACAAGAGCCAGGCCACCAGCGGCAGCGAGGCCCAGGAGCAGGGGGAAGCCTCCGAGTCTGAGTCCGACTCCCCCTCAGACTTCCCGCAGGTCCCGGAAACACCTTTCTCTGTTCCTACGCTCGATACCCTACCTTTTATCGAGCGTCTGGTTGATCCTCTGCCTCAGTCGGAGCGCACCAGCACCGAAAGCCTGCTCGATCCCCAGGTGGCCGATCATATTGTTGACACGCAGGAGCTGCGCGCAATCAAGCAAAAGTCACCAGCCCCTGGAGAGCAAGCTTCCTCGTAAAGCGAGGCCATGCTTTCTCTTGCTGTCTCTGGCACTTCCCCCAGGCTCCCTTCGCTCTGCAGCGCTACCAGGCTCTGCAGGGAAAGCGCGCCGTCGCGCCGCTTTCCCTCGAGGGCGAGCCGAGTACTCTTGTCTTCTGGCCGACTTGGCCTGGCTCGGCTCGGCTCGGCTCCGCTATTCCAGCCCTTCACAGGCAGCGCAAATATGCTATACTAGAGCGGCAAACGGGCGGGGACGCCAAGGTATTTGACAAGGAGTAGACGTTTTATGGCCAGAGAACAGCATCTGCCACTGGAAGGCAAGATCGCACTTGTGACTGGAAGTAGCCAGGGTATCGGGCGGGCAGTGGCTCTGCGTCTGGCTCAGGCGGGAGCTGATGTCGCTGTGAACTATTATCGCCACGCAGAAGCAGCCGAGGAGGTACGGGGCCAGATCGAAGCCCTCGGCAGGCGGGCTATCGCGGTCCAGGCCGATGTCAGCCAGGAGGAAGAAGTCAGCCGGCTCTTCGAGCAGATCAATCGAGAGCTGGGGCCGGTCACCGTCCTGGTGAATAATGCAGGAACCACGCGCGATAAGCTGATTCTGCAGATGTCGCTCGCTGATTTCGAAGACATCTTGAATACCAATCTTCGTTCAGCTTTTCTCTGCACTCGCGCCGCTCTCCGTTCGATGATGAAGGCACGTTGGGGCCGGATCGTCAACGTGACCTCGGTTGCCGGCCTCCTCGGCAACGCCGGCCAGGCTAACTATAGCGCTTCAAAGGCCGCGCTCATCGCACTGACGTTGAGCACCGCGCGCGAGATGGCGAGCCGCAATATTACCGCCAATGCCGTGGCGCCCGGTTTTGTCCCGACGGAGCTGACCGCCAGACTGACAGAGCAGCAGCGCAAGCAGATGCTCGACCTGACTCCTCTCGGGCGCTTTGGAACCCCCGAGGAGATCGCTGCCGCTATCTGCTTCCTCTGCTCGCCCGAGGCCGGCTATATCACCGGCCAGGTCATCTGCGTCGACGGAGGCATGGCCATGCATATCTGATCAGCCGGCCCTCCTCTCTCCATCGGCTCCTCGGTTTCGATCAATCCCTCCGTTGCTGGCCTCTTTCCTGCCGCCTTGCTCGACTCTCCCTCACCTTCACCGGAGGATTTTCGGCGCAGGGCACCTGATCTTGAAACAATTTTGGGGCGAACTTGCTCTAATTCGATAACACCGACACCAGCTCAGGAGGCTTAACTGATGGGCTTGATTGAAACCGAGGAAACCAACCAGTTCACGTTTGAACCGTTCGCCGCACACCACTTTTATACCGAGATTAATCGCGCGCTCGTGCAGCAGGCCCTGGCTCACCTGGAAGACCAACCTCACGAGCAGCCCCTGACCATCGTCGATATGGCCTGCGGCACCGGCGCGGTCACCCGCCTGATCGCCGAGGAGCTGACTCGCCGGGGACGACAGGCGCGCCTGATCGGCGTCGATCCTTCGGCGGAAGCCTTGCGTCGCGCGCACAAAAGCATGGAGGCCCTGGGCATGCAGGCCGAGTTTATCCAGGGCGAAAGCGAGGACCTGCCCCGTATTGTGCAGAACGTTGACATGGCCTTCTTCTGCAACGCCATCCATCTGGTCGCCGATAAGCTGACCGCTTTCCGCCAGATCGCAGCTATTCTGCGCCCAGGCGGGATCTTCGCTTGCAACAGCGCCTTCTATGAAGGCACGTATGTCGCAGGAACCGAGCGCTTCTATCGGATGTGGACCCGCCGCGCCGTAGGCTGGCTACGCAAGGCCCACCCGGATGTCCGTCCCTCGCGCGAGACCAAAGCTCAGGCAATGCAGTGGCTTTCTCCCGAGGAATACGCCGCGCTTTTCCGCGACGGGGGGTTCAGCCGTGTGGAGATGACGCAGAGACAGGTGTCGATCTCACTCGATGCCTGGAAGGACTTGGGCCAGTATTGGCTCTTTATCGAGGGAGCCCTGCCCGGTGTGCCGCTGCCCATCGGCGCCCAGGCGCTGGCTGTGGCAGTCTATGAGGCTGGCCAGGAGCTTGGAGTACAGGAAGTTCCTCGCATGTGGCTCCAGATGGTGGCTATCAAGGACGTCTGACAAGACAACCGGCAAGCCGACGACAGCCTGCGTGCGCTCCTTATCTTCAATCAATTGCCGCTCAGAGAGGCTCTTCTGAGTCAGCGCTCCGGCTCCGGCTCACCCCTCCCCCGCCGTGGCTTGAGAAGCCGCCCCAGGCGTCGAAATGCCTGCTCTGCTGCCTGCTGATTTGGCAGGCATCAGGAGGAGGCGAGCGGCGCCTGGAGTACGGCATCGTAAAACTGTAGCTCGTATTGATAGCTGAGACGCATCACACGGACCAGGCGCTGACGCTCTGCCAACTCAGGGTCTTGCCTGTTGAGCCAGCGCTCCAGAGGAGTGAGCTGTTCGAGCTGCTCGCTGATGGCCAGATGGGCACTGAAAAAGGCTACCTGCGAAGCCTCCAGGTTGTAATGTCGCATGAGCGCCGGGTAGACACGAAGACAAAGCCGGGCAAAGACTTCTTCGCTGGCCCCTACTGCTGCCAGCCATTCTAGAGGGGTGCCCGTTCCGAGAATCCAGTAGAAGAAATTGAGCAGCGCCTGACAGGCGGCCAACGGCTCGACCTGGGCAAAGGCTGTCCGCGGTACGCCAACCCCAGTGCCGAAGCGCAGAAGCAGCTCAGGACCCCCTTTCTTCGCTGCCAGTTTCTCGATGAGTATCTCCTGGAGTTCTAAATGGGGAGCGGCCCGCGCAATAGCCAGACCATCAAGACGATAGGCATCGCGGACAATGAGCCAGTCCTGTAAGGCAAAGAGGCCCAGCCTCTCCCTGGCAAGCGTGCCCGCTTCAATCCCGCTCCAGAAAGGATGATGAAGTATGCGCTCGCGTAGCCCCCGTAGCTCTGGTGTGAGCAATTGATCAAACCATACCATTCCTTACCCTCTGTCTGCGACTCTCCTTTTTTCTCTAGCGACAACCTGGCCCAGACAGCTCCGGGCTTGCGTCGCTTCATTGTTGTCAGACAGGCCCCCGATCAGCTACACTGTAAATGCAGTCGCCGTATGATGCCTGCGCTTGAACAGGATCGGGAGGAGGTGGGAACAGAAGCATGCTGGATACCCTGACGCTTATCCCACTGTTTGCCTTTACCCTGGCCGCGCTGATGTTCATAGGACTGGCGATCGATAGCTTTGTTGAGCACGGTCTCTCTTTGTCTAGCCTGGCCCGCTTCTGCCTGGAACTGGCCTTGAGTAGTGTGCTGCTGCTACCCGTGGCCTATGTTCTGCTGGACGCCAGCGGCGAGTGGTATATCTTCATCACGATCACAGCCTTGTTGCTGATGGCAGCACTCTGTGCTCTCCTTGGACAGCTGGCCCGCCTGATGAGCCCCAGGCGTTGAGCAGAGCGCACAAAACACAGGGGAGCACGCCGGCGCATGCTGGTCAAACCCACCAGCGCAGCCGGAGGGCAGTACCAGGCAGGACTGGGAACCGGACCGCGACCGGCGCGCTCCTTCCTGTAGCTCCTTGGCGTTTCTGCCTTTCGGCAGCCAGCCAGGCTGAGAATGACCATCTCAGCCTGTTGTGTGAGAACCAGGAGGACCTAACTCAGGCCAGCCAGGGCCTGGAAGACGGTCCTGAGTGCAGGATAGAGAGCGCGATATTGCTCATAGAAGCGAGCGTAGAGCGTGACCAGCTCAGACTGGGGCGCCGTGCTTTCGGTCACTCTGACCGTGGCCTCACAGGCAGCCTCGACCGAGGGATAGATACCTGCCGCCACACCCGCCAGCAATGCCGCTCCGAAGGCTGGTCCCTCGCTGGCATTGGTTACAGCCAGCTCCACGCCCAAGACATCGGCAATAATTTGCCGCCAGAGAGGACTCCTGGCGCCACCTCCTGTGGCCCGCACCTGCTCTAGCCGCAAACCTTGAGCAGTAATAATGGTGAAGCAGTCCTTGAGACTAAAGGCCACTCCCTCCAGTACGGACCGAATGAGATGGCGGCGATCATGGGCAGCAGTCAGGCCGATCCAACCACCACGGGCGTAGGCATCCAGATGTGGCGTGCGTTCCCCTTGTAGATAGGGCAGGAAAAGTAGTCCCTCGCAGCCCGGTGGCGCACCCTCCGCTTCACGCGCGAGCAGCTCATAGGCATCCAAACCGGTCCAACGTTCCAGGGCGCGCTCAGGCAGCCCCAGATAGTCGCGTACCCAGCGCAACGAGAGGCCCGCCCCCTGGGTGACCCCCATTAGATACCAGGCTCGCGGCACGGCATGATTAAAAGTGTGAATGCGAGGTATCGGACCCGAGCGATCGACATGCGGAGCCTCAGCATGAGCCAGCACAACCCCACTGGTGCCGATCGAAACCAGGGCCAGGCCAGAGCGCACCACGCCGTTACCGACCGCTCCACAGGCGTTATCAGCTCCCCCACCGGCAACTGGCGTACCAGCGGGCAGCCCCGTGAGAGCAGCCACTTCCTCTGTGATCGTACCAGCGACGCCATCCGCTGGCACTACCGGCGGTAGCAGAGCAGGGTCTAGCCCAAGAGCCTCCAATACTTCACGAGACCAGTCTCCCTCAGCCACATTCAGCAAACAGGTCCCAGCAGCATCGGAGATCTCCATCGCCATCACCCCAGTCAGGCGATAACGGATATAGTCCTTGGGTAACAGGACAGCACGGACGCGCGCAAACAGCTCTGGCTCCTGCTCACGCACCCAGAGAAGCTTGGGCGCCGAGAAGCCCGGCAGGGCCGGATTGGAGACCAGCTCGATCAGTCGCGTCTCCCCTACACGCTCGGTCATCCAGCGACATTGCGGCTCGCTGCGCTGATCCGCCCAGATGATGCAAGGGCGAATCACCTGGGCTGCCTCATCCAGGAGTACGATGCCGTGCATCTGGCCCGAGAGACCAACGCCTCGTACCTCTGCAGGCTGCACCCCAGCCTTGGCCCCTTGCTCCAGACAGAGGCGAATCGCCTTCAGCGTCGCTTGCCACCAGTCAGCCGGATTCTGCTCGGCCCAGCCAGGACGTGGATGAAAGAGCGGATAGTCCACAAAAGCCGAGGCCAGAGGACGGCCATCGGCCGCCGCAAAGATGGCCGCTTTCACGCCAGTGGTCCCTAGATCAATACCAAGTAGCGCTTCCATTGCCATGCATCCTGGGAAAAAAGATCAGCAGAGCGGGGCCTTGCGCCTGCTGGCCACACCAGGATCAGCCTCCTCTCCTGCGCCAGGCGGTCAGAGGAAAAAATGCCTGCACCCGGCTGCCGGCCTGGTACGGTCAACCACACAAAGACCCTCCTCTGCCGTCACAGTTCAGCCCGTTTCGCGCTCCTTAGCGTCTCTTACGCTGCTGAATGATGCGATCGACATAGGTCTGGTCAAGACCCAGCGTCTCGTAGACGATGCGATAGCCCTCAACAGCGTCGGCCCGCGCCCGCGCCTCGGCGAGAGCCTGACGATCGATTTTGCGCGCCAGGTCATCGATAAAGGCCCAGTGCAGGACCGAGCGACGCACCGCCGCAATCTGGTCTTCGGTATAGGGATAGAGATCGTAGCCGATGCGCTCGCCATGCTGGCCATAGCCCACATCCTGCAGGGTCATAGCGAGTTCCAGAGTCTGCATAAAGAAGGAAGCGCCGACCATGTTATCGTCGTCAAAGGTGCCCCAGCCAGAGTTGGCATGCTGATGACCCAGGCGCCCCTCAGCATGTAAGAGGGCAGCGTACTCCGCGAGGTTTTCCCCATTCATGATCAGGTGCTGCCAATCCATATTGACCAGCAACCGCGAAGTATCGACGCCCAAACGCCCGATGCGCTCGATAGTATAGAGGCAGGCAGCGATATTGCGCATCAGGATATTCATAGCTGGTTCACTATTCTTATGCTCCAAGAAGACTTTGACGCCCTTGGAAGCGGCATGAGCGACAACCTCGCCAACGCCTTCGATAAAGAGGTCCCAGGTGCGGGCGTAGTCGCGCTGGAAGTTATAGTTATAGCCCTCGGCCCCTGGCCAGATAATGAAATTGGCCCCCAGAGCGGCGGCCAGATCGACACCACGCTTGAGGGTCTCGATACCACGACGACGTAGAGCGGGATCAGGGTTAATGAAGGCACCGAGCTTATAGGTGGGGTCGGTGTGAAGGCCGGCGGCAATGCAATAGATATCCATTGGGCCTAAAGCGGCCTTAATGGCCTCGACGGTATCCTCGTTGATCTCGCCTGGATAATGGTACTCGAGGCCATCAACCAGATCGGCCAGTCCATCAACCACGCGCTTCGTGCGCGTGACCATGTCCTCATGAGCCACCTCGGGGTGGTAGCCAGGGGGGACAAAGCGTGTGACGTTGGGGCCAAAGGCCCAAATCCCAACGCTGTTTTTGACGGCTTGTTGTTCCACTGCTCCCTCCATAGAATGAGATTCCGGTGGACTGTCTCCCGGTACGGTTCTGTCTGTCTGGCCCCCGTTGCCCAGGAAGCAATCGCCGATCCACCTTTAAGTATACACCCCGCGGGCCAGAAAAGGCGATGGGAAGGCTCGCTCAAGGTAGACCCTCGGGCTGGCTCCGGGACGCGAGCCAGCGAAGAGCAGCAGGCTGAGAGGGGCAGCAGACCAGCCGGATCGGGTGAAGCGTGGTGGGAAAGGATAAAGCAGAGTGAAACAGAAGTTCCAGAAGGGAAGCATAAAGAAGATATTGACAGAGAAAACCGGGGTTCTTTATAATCAGCCCATCTACCAGCCTGGTTGATCTTGCAAGCCACATATCCTGCTGGAGGCAAATCCAGGTCAGGTCAGCAGAAGGGTGGTGGGACGGTGAAAGCAAGGCCGTGTGAGGTTTTACCAGGACCATAGCGTAATGTCTCGTAGGGGGTGAATTTGTGCGCTCCCCAAAAAGTTGCGCTCACCGCCCTGCTGTCACCCGCTTTGCGCGGTGCAGACCTGGTATTTGCGAAGGAGGCTGTTCTTCCATGAAGAGAAACTGGCTACGCTTCATGGCTCTGACGATGGGCATACCCTTGCTTGTAGCAATGCTGGTAGCCTGCGGAGCCGGCACAACGACAACAGGCACGGGCACCAGCACGTCGCAGGGGTCCACCATCATCAAGGTGGCCACTGATTTTCCGGTCAGCGGCTCGGATGCTGGCATTGGCAAATCGACCGAGAACGGAGCGCACCTGGCCGTTGATGAGGCCAATGCTAACCATGTGATCCCCGGCTATACACTGCAGTTCGATCCCCAGGATGATGTTGGTGCCTCGGGCGTCCACGATCCGACGAAAGGAGCCAATAACATGAAGGCTCTGGTCGGCGATGCCCTGGTGGCGGGCGTGGTCGGCCCACTCAACAGTAACGTGGCGCAGGCGGAGATGCCGATCGCTAATCAGGGTCCGCTGGCAATGATCAGCCCGGCGAATACCAACCCCTGTCTGACCAAGGAAGGGGCCGATGTGGGCTGCACCGGAGCGAATGATCTGGTTCCCAAGCTGCGCCCCACAGGCAAGGTGACTTACTTCCGCGTCGCAGCCACCGACGACCATCAGGGACCCGCTATGGCGGACTACCTGTATAATACGCTGCATCTGCGCACGGCCTACGTCATCGATGATACCGAGACCTACGGCGCCGGCCTCGCCAAATACTTTGTCCAGGAGTGGACTAAGCTGGGTGGCACGGTGGTCGATGGCAAGAGCCACAGCGTCAAGAGCACTACTTCTTATTTGAACCTGCTGACGGCAGCAGCAGCCTCCAAGCCCGATGTGATCTACTTCGGCGGCAACTACTCCACCGGAGGGCAGTTGATCCAGCAGCAGATGATGACTATCCCCACGCTGAAGGACTCAGTCTTCGCGGGCGGCGATGGTCTGACTGGCAGCTCGGATTTCTATAAGCAGATCGTCACTTCGGGTGGCAAGGCCTATATGACGGTGGCTGCGCCAGATGTCTCGAAGATCCCTGCTGCGCAGACCTTCATTAAGAACTATACGGCGAAGTACGGCGATGTGGGACCCTATAGCGCCGCCGCTTACGATTCCATGAATATCCTGATTCAGGCTATCAAGGTGGCTCTGACGAAGACCCATACGCCGAAAGACTCAAGCGATGCAGCTCAGGCTCAGGTCTTCCGCCAGGCGGTCATCGACGCGCTGAAGACGATCACCTATAACGGTGTCACCGGCAAGATTTCCTTCGACCAGAACGGCGATACGACCAACAAGATCTTCACTGTCTATCAGGTCGCCAATGTGAATGGCAAGCCAGACCTGGAGGCGAAGGAAGTCGTTACCGTCCAGTAATACAGCGCAAGAGCAGGCAGGTCAGTCGGGCTTTGGTACCGCTCAGTCGGCCCAGATCACCACTGACCTGCCTTTCAGACTCCTACTTGCTGTAGCTGTTGCAGTCCTCGGTTGGCTGAAGTTTCTCCCCAGGCTGGTGTTTTTGTGGCTCCTGTTGCTCTTGCAACGTTTGTTGCTGTCCCTGTAGTCCTCATTGCCCACTTCAGTCGACCTTGTTGGATAAGGCAGGAGAGAGCCAGTCAGTCAGTCAGGTAGTTCGCTCGCCCATCAGCCAATCAGCCCCAAGCATTGACCGCTGCTTTCTCTTGCCTTGCCCCTACCCGTCAGATGCTAGTATCATAAACTGGCAAAAGGTGAGGTGCAGGTTCTATGACCCTGTTTTTACAGCTGCTCGTCGAAGGGCTTGTCATCGGGTCGATCTATTCGCTGGTCGCCCTGGGCTATACGATGGTCTACGGGATCATCGAATTGATCAACTTCGCTCATGGCGATATTTTCATGATGGGCACACTGGTCAGCCTGTTCATGGTGATAAATGTCTTTCACCTGTCCGATGTCTCCAAGATGCCTCTGGGCAGCATGCTGCTCATGCTGGTCGTAACGTGCCTGGTTTCGATCGCAATCTGCGCTCTGCTCGGTGTGCTCATTGAGCGTGTCGCCTACCGTCCGTTGCGCAACGCTCCCCGCCTGGCACCGCTGATCTCAGCCATCGGCGTCTCGCTGGCACTGGAAGACATTGCGAAGGCCATCATTGGACCGAATCCGATTGGGGTGCCATACCTGGTCCCTCTGGTCCACTATAGCATCGGCTCGGTCGACATCACCAACACAGATCTCATTGTGCTGATCGTGGCCCTGATCCTGATGGTCGGCCTGCAGTGGCTGGTCACCAGTACCCGCATCGGGCGCGCTATGCGCGCTGTGGCTCAAGACCGCGAGGCCGCGGCTTTGATGGGAGTCAATGTGGACCGCGTGATCGCGATCACGTTCTTTATCGGCGCTGGTATCGCAGGGGCAGGGGGCTTTGTGTACCTGCTCTCGACTAACAATACAGTCTTCAACATTGGTTTCGAGCTGGGGCTCTTCGCCTTTACTGCCGCTGTGCTGGGAGGCATCGGGAATCTGGTTGGTGCTATGCTCGGCGGTCTCGTGATTGGCTTGATCCGCGCCCTGGTGACCTACATTCCCGATCGCGATCTTCCCTTCGGTCTACCGCACGGCGGCGTTGCCTGGCAGGATGCCGTAGTCTTCGCTATCCTGATCTTGATCCTGGTCTTCCGTCCCACAGGCCTCCTCGGGCAGCAATTGGCAGAGAAGGTCTAGCTGCGGAGCGTGAACAGGCGCACGTTGTTGTAAGAGGTATAACACGATGGCTATGTTGGTCCCTTCCCAGATCCTGCCACAGACAGGCGAGACTCGCCGGCTGCTTGTGAAATGGGTCGTTGCTCTTTTGGTGCCGGTGCTCGTCTTTACGCTCGTCTGGAGCGGCGAGGCAATTCTGAATGCTGCCTTGGTGACGATCTTCTTCGCCGGCAACACCCCGGGGGACGTTTCCTCGACAGCAGCAATTGCCGCTGGCCTCTTTATGCTGCTCTTTTACGGCATCATCACGGGGCTGACAGGCTACCTGGTAGCCGCCGATAGTGGCCGCCAGAGCTTGCTGGATCTGTGGATCTCGATGTTCTTCTTCACAGTGGTGCCGATCCTCTTGATCTACATCACCGCCAATCTCTTTGTGGGCCTGGCCGCCTCTGTTGTGGTCTGGGTCCTCTACTATTATGGGCGCCGTCTCGTCCAGCGTCTCCGCCCCCCTGCTCCGCTTCCCCCTCTCCCGAGCCTGAAAGTGCTCGATGCCGAGATGCGCGAGACGCTGCTGACGCGGGCCCGCCTTGGGGGTTTCTGGTTCGCCTTCTCCTTCTCCCTGATCTGGTTACTGGTTGACCTGCTCTTCTACTTCACGGGCCAGTACGGTCAGGCTTCGATGGTGCTCCTGATCTGGATTTTGTTACGCTCTGTCTTGCTGCCCCTGGCAGGCTGGCTGCTTGGCAGCCTGGGCGGATGGGTGGCGATCCATCATGCTGTGCAGGCCAATGGCAATGGTAGCAATGGAGATCGCTCCGGCACGTCGGTCAGTACACGCCGACTGCGCCTGCTCTCAGCTACCCGCGCTCGCGAGGAGGCACGCGATCTGGTCCCCAATGATCTCCCCTTGCGCAGCACAGGCGCGCGCAACTTCTACCTCCTGTTGCTTCTCGCCTTGCTCTTGTTCTACCCCATGATCGATCCCTTCCTCTTTGGCCCGGGCACGGATTCGCGCCTGGACAACTACGGGAACGCCGGCTACTATGTGATTCTGGCATTGGGCTTGAATATCGTCGTGGGCTTCGCCGGCTTGCTGGACCTGGGCTATGTAGCCTTCTTCGTGATCGGTGCCTACACTTGGGCCATGATTGGCTCACCTCAGTTAACGGTCTTGACAGGCATTCACATTAGCCCCGATATCTGGCCCTGGCTCTTCTGGCCAATGCTGATTGTGGCCGCCCTGATCGCCGCTCTTTGGGGTGTCTTGCTGGGCGCTCCCACCTTACGCCTCCGCGGTGACTATCTGGCCATCGTGACGCTCGGCTTCGGTGAGATCATTCCCATCGTGGTCCAGAACT